>JAYRVK010000383.1:0-8254 GCA_041918555.1 Sandaracinaceae bacterium | reverse complement strand
TTCCGAGCCCGGCGATCGCGGGCTTGAGTTTTCGCCCGGTCGATGGGCCGAGCGCGTGTTATCCAGCGCCTTCGAACGGAGGATGCGAGGATGAAGGACGTCGTAGCGTTGGTGACCGGTGGGGCGTCCGGGCTGGGCCGGGCCACCGTCGAGCGGTGGGTCGCAGACGGGGGCAGGGCCGTGATCGTCGACCGGGACGCGGAGCGCGGCGAAGCGCTCGCGGCCGAGCTCGGGGACGCGGTGCGCTTCGTCCGGACCGACGTGACCGACGGCGATCAGGTGGCCGCGGCCGTGAAGGCGGCGGTCGGCCTCGGCCGCTTCGGGCTCGCGGTGAGCTGCGCGGGCGTGGGCTGGGCTGCGCGGACCGTCAACCGCGACGGCGAGCCGCACGACCTCGATCTCTTCCAGAAGATCATCGGCGTGAACCTCGTCGGGACGTTCAACGTGCTGCGCCTGTCGGCGGCGGCGATGATGCACAACGCGCCGGACGCCGAGGGCCAGCGCGGCGTCATCGTGAACACCGCGTCCGTGGCCGCCTTCGACGGTCAGATCGGGCAGGTGGCGTACAGCGCGAGCAAGGGTGCCGTGGTCGCGATGACGTTGCCGGCCGCGCGCGACCTCGCCAAGGCGGGGATCCGCGTGATGACCATCGCCCCGGGCACGTTCGACACGCCGATGCTCGCGGGCCTGCCCGCGGCCGCGCGCGAGTCCCTCGCGGCAGCGATCCCGAACCCCTCGCGCCTCGGCGATCCGAGGGAGTACGGGGCCCTCGTCGCGCACATCGCGGCGAACGGCTACCTCAACGGCGAGGTCATCCGGCTCGACGGCGCGTTGCGCATGGCGCCGAAGTAGCGCGCCGGCCTCAGCAGCTGCAGGCGACCGCGGCCGTGGCGTCCAAGAGGAGACGGCACGGCGCGGGGCACGCCTCGGCGAGATCGTAGCGAAGGCGGCGCTCGGACATGCAGTCCATCGCGGGCGCGCCCGGCATGACGGTGGCCGCGGCCTCGCAGCCCTCGAGCCCGTGCCACTCCTGTGTGTGGAGGAGCTCGAAGCCCGTGGAGGTCGTCTCGAGGAGCGTCCACTCCTCGTGGACGAAGGAGCCCTCGCAGCTCGGGATCCGGCGGTTCGTCTCGGCGTGGAACGCGTCGGCCGCGAGGACCACCCGCGGCGCCGTCAGGAGGCTCGCGTCGCCGACGTCCGGCACCGGCGCGTCGATCGCCGAGCCTCGCGTCACCACCGCCACGGGACCCATCGCGCCGACCGCGCGCGAGGGCGAGCACGCGTCGCTCTCCGCGAGCACGGTGAGCTCGTAGATCCCCGCCGCGACCTCGTCGCTCGGGTGGTTCTGGCTGCAGCCGATCAGGAACAGCGAGGCACACATCGTCGTCTGGAGCAGGTTCATCGGAGTCTCCCTCGCCCAGCTCGCGGGTAGCCCGCCGGCGCGCGTGCGGTCAAAAAATCGGCGCCGCGGTAGGCTCCAGGCGTGGACGACGACGACGCGCCCGAACCCCGCCCCACGCCGATCGGCGTGCGGGTCGTCCCGCTCGAGCGCCGCCGCACGTCCCGCCCCTTGCGGATCGAGGGGCGGATCGCCGCCTCGCGCGCGGTGCAGCTCAAGGCGCTGACCTCTGGCGTCGTGCGCGACCTCGAGGTGCAGCTCGGGTCGCGGGTGGCGGAGGGGGCGCGCATCTGCACCGTGGGCGCGGACGCGCACGAGCAGCGGGTCCTCGCCTGCGAGGCGCAGCTCCTCTTGCTCGAGGCCCAGCTCGAGGAGCGCCGGGACGTGCTCGCGCAGGCGCGCGCGCGGCCCGAGCCCGGCGATCGGATCGCGTCCCTCGAGTCCAAGGTCCGCGCCGCCGAGCACCGGGTCGCGCAGGAGCGCGTCAACCAGCGCCGACACGCCCTCGCCGCGCAGGTGGTCGACGTCCGGGCCCCGTTCGACGCCCGCGTGGCGGCGGTCAGCGCCGCGCGCGGCGCGAGCATCGCCGCGGGCCAACCGCTCGTCGAGCTCGTCGAGATCGATCCGGCGATCCTCGTCCTCGAGGTACCCACGTGGGTCGCGGCGCGGTGCGGCGAGGGCACCGAGGTCGTCGTGCACGCCGACTCCGACGAGGCGCCGCGCCGGGGGTGCGTGAGCCGATGGGCTCCGACCGCGGCCGACGGCGTACGGCGCCTCCTCGTCGAGGTCCCGAACGCCGACGGCGCCCTCGCGGCGGGGGAGGGCGCGGTGGCCGAGCTCGACGTCGGCGCGCGCGACGCGTTCTTCGCCCCTCGCGCCGCGCTCGTCGCGGCCGACAAGACGGTTTGCCTGCAGCTCGTCGAGCACTCGGTGGCGCGGATCCAGCGCGTGCGCGTGCTCGGCGGGGACGAGGACGAGGTCGAGGTCGCGGGCAAGCTCAGCACCTCGCAGCTCGTCGTCCTCCACGCGGAGCGGCGGCTCGAGGAGAGCTCCGAGGTCGTGATCCGCGGCGATCACTGAAAGACCGTGTAAGGAGGGCGTCCCTTCCGCTCGCGCCGGGCTGCGGCTACCCTCCTCCGCGTGATGGGCCGTCTCCGTCTGCTGTGCGCCGTGGCCGTGCTGTCGAGCGGGTGTGCTTTCGGGGGCGGCGTCGACGACGCCGGGACCGGCGGGGGGATGGACGCGGGCTCCGGAGTCGACGCGGGCGGGACGGGCTTCGACGCGGGCGGCGGCTTCGACGCGGGCGGGGGCGGCTTCGACGCGGAGATCCCCACGCCGACGGACGCGGGTCCGCCGGGGACCGACGCCGGGCCGCCCGGGCTCGACGCGGGGCCGCCGCGCGTGGACGCGGGACCGCCGGGCTTCGACGCAGGCCCGCCCCGGCCGGACAGCGGCCCGCCCGGGTTCGACGCGGGTCGCGATGCCGGCACCGACGCGGCGATGGAGCTGTGCGGGATCCCCCCCCTCCCTTGTTGTGCTGGGGGGGTGTGCATCATCGGCACGTGCAGCATCATCGACTTCTGCCTGCCCGAGTGACCGAAATTTGACGGGACCCCCGCGCCTGAACATGGTGAAGGGGATGCGCCCCGCCGTCCTCGCGCTCCTCTTGCTCGCCCCCGGCGCCGCCGCTGCACAACCGCAAGCGGCCTTGCGGATCGATCCGGGCCTCGCGGAGCCCGAGGCCGAGCTCGAGTTCGGCGCGCCGGTCGGCGTCTACGATCCGAGCGGGCGGGCGTT
Organism: Sandaracinaceae bacterium; assembly: GCA_041918555.1. Lineage (GTDB taxonomy): Bacteria > Myxococcota_A > Polyangia > Polyangiales > Sandaracinaceae > JACKEC01. The sequence continues at coordinate 5,058 of JAYRVK010000383.1, read as the reverse complement.
GCGCTCCTTCCACGACGCGCTCCGTCTCGCGGAGGCCGGCGAGGATCAGGCCCGGGTGGTCTTCTACGGTGCGTCGCACGTCGCCTCGGACCTCTTCACGCACGTGATCCGGCAGCGGCTGCAGGAGCGCTTCGGCGACGCGGGGCACGGCTTCCTCATGCCCGTGCGCCCGTGGCGAGGCTACCGACACCTCGGAGGACCGAGCGTCGACTCCAGCCGCAATTGGATCGGGCACCGGATCCGGGCCAATTCGCGGGACGTGGAGGCGCTCGGCGTGGCCGGGATGGCGGTCGAGACCGACCGCGCCGCGGCGTGGGGTCGCCTCGACACCGGCGCGTCGCACGCCGGCCGGTTCGTCCTGCACTTCCTGCGGCAGCCCGGCGGCGGGACCTTCGACGTCAGCGTGGACGGGCGGCGCGTGCGCCGCATCGTGACGGCCGCCGACGGGGTCGCGCCCGGCATCGAGGCGCTCGACCCGCTCGCCGACGGACCGCACACCCTCGAGGTGCGCACGCGCGGCGACGGGCCGGTGCGGATCTTCGGCGCCTCGGTCGAGCGCGAGCGCGCGGGAGTGATCGTCGACAACATGGGCCTCAACGGCGCGCGCGCGGTGTCGCAGCTCCGTTGGCAAGAAGACTTGCACGAGCCCGCGCTGCGGAGCCTCCGGCCGAGCCTCGTGGTGCTCGCGTACGGCACCAACGAGAGCGGTGACGACGATCACCCGATCGAGGAGTACGAGACGGAGCTCTGGCAGGTGGTCGGCCGGATCCGGGGCACCGTCCCCGAGGCGTCGTGCCTCCTCGTCGGGCCGAGCGATCGACCGGTCCGCGAGCGCGGCGGCGTGCTCCTCGATCGGCCGCGGACCGCCGCGATCATCGAGGTGCAGCGCCGCGTCGCGCGCGCCTTCGGCTGCGGCTTCTTCGATCTCGTCGAGTTCGGGGGCGGTCCGATGTCGACGGCGCGTTGGGCGCTCAGCGATCCGCCGTTCGCGCAGCGGGACCTCGTGCACTTCACGGCCCGGGCCTACGTGCGGCTCGGCGAGGTGCTCCACGACGCGCTGATGTCGGGCTACGACGCGGGCGAGCCCGGCGGGATGGCGCCGATCAGGGTCGCGCGAGGTAGTCGCTGAACCCCTTCAGGATCGCGCGGTAGAGCATGTTGCCCACGACCCGGTAGCCCTCCGGCGTCGCGTGGCGGAAGTCGCCGAACGCGAGGCGAGGCGAGCTGCGGAACCACCGGCGCATGGACCCGTCGCCGCCCATCGCCTGGTACGTGTCGAAGAACGCGCACCCCTCGGCCTCGGCCGCGCGGCGCTGGGCGTCCACGATCACCGGGACCTGCGCCATCGTGACGATGTTGCCGCGCTCGTCGCGCACGGCCTGGTCGAGCGGCGCCATCAACAGGCACCCGGCCTCGGGGCGCGCGCGCTTCGCCAGGCGGATGATCTGCCGGAAGTCGTCCTCGAACTGCGCGGCGGTGCGGCTCGTGTCGTCCGCGTCGTTCCCGCCGAAGTGCAGCACGATCAGGTTCGTCTCGCGGTGCGCGTGCTGCGAGCGGAAGTGCGCGGGGTCGATGCCGAGTATCCGACGCGCGCGCGCGCCGACCATCCCGAGCGAGTCGTACACGACGCCCGGCCCGTCGCGCTCGAGCACCATCCCGAAGAGCTGCGTGCTCGCGCCGCCGATCGAGCGGAGCTCGATCCGGTGCGGCCCGTCGGGGACCCGCACCTCGTGCCAGCCGTCCTCGGTGGTCTCGCCGCGCGTCTCGACGACCACGCGCTCGCCGTCGTCGACGCGCAGGTCGACGCGGCCTCCGCGCGGGTGGCGCCGGAACCACAGCTCGAAGCGCGACACGTGGCCGCCGACGGGTCCGCGATCGTCGGTCTCGAAGCGCGCGGTCGCGCCAGCGCCGCCGAAGGAGACGCCGCCGTAGCCGTACACGTGATCGCGCCGGCCCGCGCGCACGAGCTGATCGAGATCCCATGCCCCAGCCGCGCTGTGCCGGATGTCCTGGTGTCGGTACGGCATCGTGCCGCGCGCGACGAGGACGAAGCCGTGACCGGCGTCGCCGAAGCGGCGCTGGAGCTGGCGGCGCATCGTCATCGTGATGCCATCGCCCGCGATGGACGAGTCTCCGTAGTGAGCGATCCGCGTGATGGCCCCCGCCTGGCGCTCCCCGGTGCGCAAGAGCGCCTCGTAGAACGGCCGCATCGCCGCGCCGTCCGGATCCTCGAGCTCGAGCACGAGCCCCTCGAGCTCGCTCGGATCGATCCGCACCGCGGGCGGCGCCTCGTCGGGGCTCAACGGCGCGACGTCCGGCACGGGCTCGACCGGGCCGTCGTCGTCGGCGAGGTTGGCGACCACCGCGTCGCCGAGCGCGGCGGCCACCCCGCGCTGCGAGCCGGTCGGTGCGCCGCCGGTCGCGATCGCCATCCCGCTCTCGGTCTCCGCCTCGCGCAGGAACATCCGCACGATCGGCACGCCCTCGCCCTCGACCCACGGCTGCCAGCGGCGGAGCTGGCTCGAAGCGTACGGGAGCGCTCCCAGCGCGGCGAGCACGAGCGTCGCGACCCCGAGGTGCGCGAGCCCCCCGCGCGTCATCGCGCGCGAGGCCACGCGGTCGTCGAGCTGGTCCTCGAGCGCCTCGAGCGTGTTCGAGCGCTCGGCGCCGAGGAGATCGCGTTGGGGCTCTTGCTGGTCGCTCATCTCAGAACTGGAAGTAGATGTAAGGCACGGCCTCCGCCGTGACGAAGATCGCGAGGACGAGCCCGACGACCGCGAGCGCGATCCCCTGGACCCACGCGGGGGCTTGGACGAAGCGGGCGCGCGCCGATTCGAGCCACGGCCGCGGAAGGTAGTGCAGGACGAAGCCGACGAGAAGCACGCCCCACAGCTCGTGCGTGAGCTGCGCCGCCGACCACGTGCCGCTGAAGAGCCGGCCCACGACGGCCTCCGCGTTGTCGAGGTCGGAGGCGCGGAAGAGGATCCGCGAGAACACGACGAACTGCAGCGTCAGCGCGATCTTGAGGACCGTCAGCCCGAGCGGATCCCGGTCGCTGCCCGCGCGGAGGCGATCGGTGAGGCCGTTCCACAGGCTCGCGACGAGGTACAGGCGTCCGTAGCGCGTCCGCGGCCGTTCGCGCGTCTCGCGCTCGCGCACGAGGTAGCGGTTCCACATCACCGCGGCGGCCTGGAGATTCCCGTAGATCACGAAGTTCCACGAGGCGCCGTGCCACAGGCCGATGAGGAAGAGCGTGAGCCAGAGGTTGAAGTACGTGCGCGCCTCGCCGAGCTTCGAGCCGCCGAGCGGGAAGTAGAGGTAGTCGCGGAGCCAGGTGCTCAGCGTCATGTGCCAGCGGCGCCAGAACTCCGCGACGCTCGTCGCGCGGTAGGGCAGATCGAAGTTCTCCGGGAGCTCCATCCCGAAGAGGAGCGCGGAGCCGCGCGCGACGTCCGTGTAGCCCGAGAAGTCCGCATAGATCTGGAGCGTGAAGGCGTAGAGCCCGAGCACCGTCTCGGTCGCGGTGAAGGCCGCGGGATCCGCGAACACGCGGTCGACGAGGTTCACGCTGACGAAGTCCGCGAAGATCACCTTCTTGCCGAGGCCGCGCGCGATGAGGAACAGGGCGTGGCCGACGCGCTCGCGATCGAGCCACGGCGGCCGGCGGAGCTGCGGGAGGAACTCCGAGGCGCGCACGATCGGTCCCGCGACGAGCTGCGGGAAGAAGGTCACGAAGGAAGAGAACTCGAGCGGGCTCCGCACCGGCTCCATCCGGCCGCGGTAGACGTCGACCGAGTAGGCGAGGGTCTGGAACGTGTAGAAGCTGATCCCGGCCGGGAGGATCAGGTCGAGGAGCGGCGGGTCGATCGCGACGCCGAAGCGCGCGAGCGTGTCGGCCGTCGCCTGGGAGAAGAAGTCGAAGTACTTGAAGGTGCCGAGGAGCCCGAGGTTCCCGGTCAGGCTGACGCCGAGCCACGCGCGGCGGGCGAAGGGCGTGCGCGCGGCCTGGATCCGGAGGCCCACGACGTAGTCGAGGACCATCGAGAAGAGGACCAGGCCGATGAACCGCCAGTTCCACGCCATGTAGAACGCGCAACTGGCGAGCGTCAGGAACAGCAGCCGGAGCCACGTGCCTCGGACGCGAGGCCCCTCGTCCCGCTCCGGCCCGAAGAACCGAATCGCCCAGAAACCGGCCAGACATAGGCCGAGGAAGGCGAAATAGTCGAGGCTGTTGAAGAGCATGGGCCCGCGGCGCGTCGGTTGTAGTCGTCGGGCCCCGCGGGGGCAAAACGTCGGTCGAGGATGATGTAGACTCCGGGGAGCCGGGAGGTGATTCGATGAATCGTTGGGGCTTGGTCTTGTCCGGGGGCGCGATCGCCCTCGCGTTCGGAGTCGGTGGCTGCAAGATCACGGTCGTCGAGGCCGTGTGCGGAGATGGCGTCCGGGATTCGGGCGAGCAGTGCGACGACGGCAACAACCGGAACGGCGACGGCTGCAGCGCGGGCTGCTTCATCGAGACGGCGTGCGGCGATGGCTTCCTCGACGGCGGCGAAGGCTGCGACGACGGGAACAACATCAGCGGCGACGGCTGCAGCGCGGGCTGCATGGTGGAGGGGTCCTGCGGCGACGGCTTCCTCGACGCCGGCGAGGGTTGCGACGACGGGAACAACTTCAACGGGGACGGCTGCAGCGCGATCTGCGCGATCGAGGGCGGCGGGTTCTGCGGCGACGGCGTGCTCAATGGCGGCGAGGAGTGCGACGACGGGAACACCTCCTCGGGCGACGGCTGCTCGAGCTCGTGCACGATCGAGTCGACGGGCTACCTCGTGTGCGACGTGCCCGGGGACTGCAACGGCCGCGACATGTGCTTCGACGTGATCATCCCCGCGGAGGGGACCGACGGCAGCATGTGCACCCACGTCTGCGGCAACGACGGGGACTGCCAGGCCGCGAACGGCTTCACGGGCGCCTGCTACGCCGTCTCGGGCTCGTCTTCGGTCTGCTACCAGCGCTGCGACATGCAGAGCGACTGCTACGTCGCGAACCGTTGCATCAGCG
>JAYRVK010000382.1:0-4813 GCA_041918555.1 Sandaracinaceae bacterium | reverse complement strand
GCGGGCCGTGCGCCGCGCGGGCCGACCAGCGGGAGCACCGCGGCGAGGAGGGCGAGGCCGAAGAGCGGCTCACCCATCCACGACGCGGCCGCGAGCCAGCCGCCGGGCCACAGCGCGACGAGCCACGCGGCGCGGCGCGCCGGGCGATGCCCGCCCGCGGCGCCCGCGACGCGCGCGGCGAGCGGGATCGCGAGCGCGCCCGATAGCGCCAGGAGCAGGAGGTCCGCGTGGAGCGGGAGCGCGGCGCGCTTCACGACGGAGAGCACCGCGGGCCAGCCCGGCGGGTAGAACGCGGTCGGCAAGTGCGCCCACCGGAAGTCGGGGTCGTACATGGCGAGCGTGTAGCCGTCGCCCGCCGCCAGCTGCCGCGCGGCGCGCTCGTAGATCACCCCGTCCCAGCTCGGCTCGAGCGGGAGGAGCTGTCCGACGAGCGCGCGGAGCGCGAGCCCGGCCGCGAAGGCGAGCGCGACCGAGCGCCGACTGATGCCCCTCGCCCTCGACGTTGAACGAGGCATCGCCGCCGTGAGACTGTATCTCGATGGCCCGGCCCGAGGATGTCGTCTCGACGGAGGTGCGCATCGCGCGCCTCGAGCGGGAGCTCGCGCGCGAGCAGGCCAAGACGCGCGCGCTGTCGGACATCAGCGCGGCGCTCGGATCGACGCTGGATCTCGACGAGCTCCTCGCGCTCGTGGCGAGCCGCATCACCGAGGTCATCGACGCGGAGCGCTCGACCATCTACCTCCTCGACGACGACGGGGAGCACCTCGTGTCGCGGGTCGCCGAGGGCCAGGGCCGCGCGGAGATCCGGCTGACCGTCGGGGAGGGCCTCGCCGGCTGGGTCGCCAAGTCCGGCGAGATGCTCAACATCAAGGACGCGTATCAGGACGTGCGCTTCGACGCGGAGTGGGACCGCCGGACCGGCTATCGCACGCGCTCGACGCTGTGCGTCCCGATGAAGAACCGGCACGGGCGCACCCTCGGCGTCGTGCAGGTGCTCAACAAGCGCGCCGGCCACTTCACGCCCGAGGACGAGCTGCTCCTCACCGCGCTCGCCACGCAGGCGGCCGTCTCGATCGAGAACGGCAAGCTCTTCATCTCGGTCATCAACAAGAACATGGAGCTCCTCGAGATCAAGGAGCAGCTCGAGCGCCGCGTGTCCGAGCTCGACGTGCTCTTCGAGATCGCGCAGGTGTCGGCGAGCGCGACCGAGCTCGACGACCTCCTCGAGGGCGTGCTCGCCCGCGCGGTGCGCGCCATCGAGGCGGAGGCGGGGGCGATCCTGATCGAGGAACCGAGCGGCGACCTCGTCTTCCGCTCCGCGGTCGGCGGCCACCCGGACCGCGTGAAGCGGCAGGTGATCCCGCGCGGCACCGGGATCAGTGGCTGGGTGGTGCGGCACGGACGAGCGCAGGTCGTGAACGACGTGGACGCGGACGACCGCCACGCGCGCGACATCTCCGATCGCGTCGGCTACCACCCGCGCTCGGTCCTCGCCGTGCCGCTCGCGTGGGAGGACGGGGTCGGCGCGCTCGAGCTCCTGAACAAACACGAGGGGCAGACCGCGTTCAGCGAAGAGGACGTGCGCACCGCCACGCTGATCGCGAACCACATCTCGACCGCGATCAGCCTCGCCGCCGCGCGCGACCGCAAGGGCAAGCAGGAGCGGCTCAGCACGATCGGTCAGCTCCTGAGCAGCGTGCTCCACGACCTCAAGACGCCGATGACGATCATCAGCGGCTACGTGCAGCTCCTCTCCGGGGAGGAAGACGGCGAGGAGCGCGCGCGGCTGAGCCAGTCGATCCTCCGGCAGGTCGAGCTCATCAACGCGATGACGCGTGAGACCATCGCGTTCGCGCGCGGCGACCGGTCGGTGTGGATGCGCAAGGTGTACCTCCACCGCTTCTTCTCCGAGCTCAAAGAGCAGCTCGAGCGTGAGCTCGAGGGGCGCAACGTGGAGATCGTGCTCGACCTGCGCGACCGCGGGGTCGCGCGCTTCGATCAACACAAGATCCAGCGCGCGGTGCACAACCTCGCGCGCAACGCGGCCGAGGCGATCGGGGACCGGGGCGGCCGCTTCGAGATGGTCGTCGACCGCCAAGAGGACGGCGCGGTGGTCCTCACCTTCAAGGACGACGGCCCGGGCGTGCCCGAGGCGATCCGCCACGCGCTGTTCGACTCGTTCACGACACACGGCAAGCAGGGGGGCACCGGCCTCGGCCTCGCGATCGTGCGCAAGGTGGTCGACGACCACGAGGGGACGATCCGCGTGGAGAGCAGGCCGGGCGAGACGGTCTTCACGATCGTACTCCCGCAGACCCCCGGCGAGTCCGGTGTTCACCCCGCCGTCGCCTGATGGATCGCAAAGCCCGTTGACGGGTCAGTGGAGCGGGACGTCGCCCGCACGGCGGCCGAAGCAGGCCTCGAGGCGGCGGCGGAACGTGGGCTCGTGGCTGGTCGAGAACGAGTCGACGAGCATGCCGAAGCGGTAGAGGCCGAAGTAGGGCACGTCCTCGATGTCGACCGTCGTGCGGAAGGCCGGCGCCCGATCGCCGTCGCACACGAAGAACCCGACGTGCGGGTACTCGTCGCTCATCTCCTCGAAGCGGCGGCTGAAGATGACGCAGTTGCCGCACCACGCCGCGTAGAAGTCGACGACGGCCATCGGCGTCTGCTCGAGCTTCCGGCGGCAGTCTGCGTCGCTCAGCTGCTCGATGGACACCAGAGCAGTCTAGGGCCGCGCCTCGGTCACCGGAAGTCGCGCTCCTCGCGCTCCTGGTCTTCCTTGCAGCGGATGCACAGCGTCGTCTCCGGGCGCGCGGCGAGGCGCTTGCGGCCGATCTGCTCGTCGCACTCCTCGCACGTCCCGAACACGCCGTCCGTGATCTTCTGAATCGCCACGTCGATCTTGTCGATGAAGTGGCGCTCGCGGCCGCGCAGCCGCAGCGCGAACGACTGGATGTACTCGCTCGAGGCGAGGTCGACCTCGTCGGGCATCTCGTTCGTGTCGAGCGTCATGTCCTGCTCGAGGGAGTCCTGCGCCGCCTTCACCAACGCGATGCGCTTGGCCTGCAACAGCAGCCGGTACTCCGCGAGCTCGTCGCCGCTCAGCGGTCGCTCGTCGGCATCGGGGTCGGTGATCCGCTCGGCGGAACTTGCAGCCATGAGTCGCTCCGTGGGTCGAGTGCGCTCGGAAGCGCGAGATCAGAGTACGGGAAAACGAGAAGTGCGTTGGCGAGAAAATCGATCGCGGAGGAAGAAACGCGAGCGCGAAAGTGAGGCGCGGCGTCGGCGCAGTCAAGCACCGTTCGCGTCGCGATCAGCGAGATCGAGCGCGGGCCGCGCGCGGCGCGCCGAATCGGCGATCGAAGAGCCGCACGCGACGGAACGCGAGGTCGATCAGGAAGAGGATCAGCGCCGCGAACAGCAGCTTCGGCCAGAGCTCCTCGTGATGGCGGACGCGCTCGTCGCCGGGATCGAAGAGCTGCGCGGGCGTCGGATCGACGACGCCGCCCGTGAGCCGCGCCGCGCGCTCGAGCAGCGCGACGTCGGGCGCGAGCGTCGCGTACTCGCGCGGGTACGGGTTCACGAGCTGCGCGTGGCTCTCCGCGATCGGGCGCCCCTCCGACGCGTGCTCGGCGGTGAGCACGAACGAACCGTACTCGTCGAGCGGGAAGCGCGCCTCGTAGCGGCCGGGCGCGGTCTGGCGCAGCGGCAGATCGCGATCGATCCGCGTCGCGTCGCGCGGGCCGCTCATCGGCCCCTCGACGTGGAGCGTCGAGTCGAGGCCGTCGAGGAACTGGTCGTCGATCCCGATCGCGTCGACGACCACGCGCGCTTCTCCGTCGATCACCTCGGCCGTCATGTCGAGCGTCTGGCGTCGCCGCTGCCGCATGTGCTCGCGCACGAGCTCGGACCAGAAGCGCGAGAAGCCGGGCCAGCGCAGCCACTCGACGGCCCATCGGTTCTTCACGTCGCTCGTCCACGCGAGCGACCACCCGAGCCCCACGCGCCAGCGCGCCAGGATCGGCTCGCCGACGTCGCTGACGAGGATCGTCTGCGCGGGGCTCGGCTTCGCGCGCGTCGCGACGTAGCCATGCAGGAACGGCGCGCTCGAGAGATCCATGCGCCGCAGGAAGTCCGTCGGGGTCGAGACGCGGGGCTGGAAGTACTCCTTGACCACGTTCGAGCGCGACACGGTGCTCGTCTCGCGCATGAAGATGCGCGGGATGTTGTGCGGGTCCTGCGTGAAGTATGCGCGCCCACCGCCGACGTCGGCGATCTGGGTGAGGAGCGCGCGGTTGACGTCCGCGCCGAGGCCCACGGTGCTCACCGTGATCCCCTCGGCGCGCATCACCTGCGCGAGCTCGGGGAGCCCGGTCTCCTGCGTCTGCCCGTCCGTGAGGAGGATGACGTGCTTGATCCTCGCGCGCGTGACCACGAGGTCCTGGTACGCGGTGTCGAGCGCCGGGAAGATCGCGGTCCCGCCGCGCGCGGTGAGGCGGCCGATGTCGCGGATGATCGAGAGGCGGTTCCGCGCGCTCTGCATCCGCACCACGCGCGTCGGCGTCGAGTCGAAGCCCACGACGCTGATGTAGTCGTCGGGCGAGAGCATCTCGGCGGTCGCGATCGCCGCCTCCTTCGCGAGCTCCATGCTCTCGCCGTTCATCGAGCCGCTCTTGTCGATCACGAGCGCGATGGCGAGCGAGGGCTGGTCGCGGCGGCGCTCCGAGTCCAGGTGCACGGGGAGCAGGCGCTCGATCCGCGTGCCCTGCCAGCCGCCGAGGCCGAAGCTGCTCTCGCCGCCGGCCATGAG
>JAYRVK010000381.1:0-1992 GCA_041918555.1 Sandaracinaceae bacterium | reverse complement strand
GAAGCCGTTCGCGCTCAGGCCGAGGAGGAGCTCGGGGCCGACCGCGCCGACGATGCCGATCTCGAGGGCGCTCGGCACCGCAGGCGCGGCGCGCGGCGCGGCCTCGACCATGCGGCCGGCGCGGGGGCCGAGCGCGCCGTCGTCGCGCGCGCGCACGCGGGCGCGCACCGGATCGGGGTCGAGCGCGGCGAGGCGATCGCGGACCTCGCTCGCGGTCGGGCGCCGCCCCGCCGTCTTGTCGAGCATCGCGCGCCGGAGCTCGTCGAGCGCGGCAGGGACCGGCTCGCCCGGCGCGAGCGCAGGCGGCGGCGCGAACATCTGCTTGGTCAGGACGTCGATCTCGGCGCCCACGAACGGCGGTCGGCCCGTCAACATCTCGTGCAACATACAGCCGAGCGCGTACACGTCGGTCGGGGGCCCCACCGCCTCGCCCCGGGCCTGCTCGGGCGAGAGGTACTCCGGGGTCCCGACGACCACCCCCTCGCGCGTCATGCGACCCGCCGGGCCCGGGGCGCGGAGGAACGCGAGCCCGAAGTCGAGCACGCGCACGCGGCCCGCGACGAGCATCGCGTTCTCGGGCTTGAGGTCGCGGTGCACGAGCCCGATCGCGTGGGCCGCCGCGATCACGTCCGCGAGCTGGGTGGCGAGCTCGATCGCGTCGGCCACCGGCAGCGGCGCGCCGGCGATCTTCTTCGCGAGGGTCTCCCCCTCGAGGAGCTCCATCACGAGGAACGCCGCGCCCTCGTGCTCGCCGAAGTCGTGGATCGCGACGGCCGCGGGGTGCTCGAGCGCGCTCGCGACGCGGGCCTCGCGCTCGAAGCGCATCCGTGCCCGCTCGTCGTGGACGAGCTCGCGCCGCAGGACCTTCAGCGCGACGGGCCGGCCGAGCGGGAGCTGCGCCGCGCGGTACACGATCCCCATCCCGCCTCGCCCGAGCTCCGCCTCGACGCGGTAGCGCCCCGCGATCAGCGCGCCGATCACCAGCTCACCTCGAAGAGCTCGACCGGCGCCGCGCGGCCCGGGACCTCGCGCTCGCCGATCCGCGTGCGCTCGAAGGCGTCGCCGGCCGCGTCCGCGGTGGCGCGCGTCACGAGGATCTGCTGCGGCCGCGCGATCGTCTCGAGCCGCGCCGCCACGTTCACCACGTCGCCGATCGCGGTGTACTCCATGCGCTTCTCGGAGCCGACGTTGCCGACCACCGCGTCCCCGGTGTTCACGCCGATCGCGAGCTGGATGGTCACCCCGTAGCGATCCGCGAAGCCCGCGTTCGCGCTCTCGAGGAAGCGCAACATGTCTTGCGATGCGCGGAGCGCACGCGCCGCGTGGTCCGGGTGCTCCGCGGGCGCGCCGAACACCGCCATCACGCAGTCGCCGACGAACTTGTCGACGGTCCCTCCGTGCCGGAACACCGCCTCGGTCAAGAGCGTGAACAGCTCGTTGAGGATCGCGACGACGTCCTCGGGGGCGAGCCGATCCGAGAGCGGGGTGAACGCGACCACGTCGGCGAAGAGCACGGTGATCGCCTTGCGCCGGCCGCCGAGCTCCATGCTCTGCTCGCGCTCGACCACCGCGTCGACGAGCTCGGCGGGGAGGTAGCGGCCGAGGTCCGCGCGGATCGCGATCTCCTCGCGGATCCGGGCCTCCGAGCGCTCGAGCTCGCCGGCCGCGTCGTTGAGCGCGCCGCCGAGGACCGCGAGCTCGTCCCGCGTCTCGATCGCCACGCGGCGATCGAACCGGCGCGCGGCGAGGTCCTTGGTGAAGTCCACGAGGCGCGCGATGGGGGCGGCGAGCCGGCGCGCGAAGAAGAACGCCGCGAGGATCGCCGAGAAGAGGGTCAGCGCGATCGTCCCGCCGACGATCCGGCGCATCTGCGCGAGCGAGGCGTACGCGACGTCCGCGGGGATCGACGCGACCGCGGTCCAGGGCAGCGCGCGCGTCCCGACGCTCGCGTCGAGCCACGCGCGGCCGCCGGTCTCGCGCGCCGCGCGGTCG
>JAYRVK010000380.1:0-2177 GCA_041918555.1 Sandaracinaceae bacterium | reverse complement strand
GAGCTTCGCGCCGACGATGAACCAGCTCACCAGCATCATGACGACGAGCACCAGGATCAGCGCCTTCACGACGAGCGGGCTCGCCATGACGAGGTTCCAGAAGCTGTAGTCGTCGGGCGTCGCTTGCAGTAGGACGAACATGGGCGGGCTGACTACTGCACGCGCCGGCGATCCCTGTCAACGAGACGGCCGCGGGCCACGAGCGTGCCGCAGCCGCCGTTGGGCTCGACCCGCGCCTTGCAGCTCATCCGCACGCGCAGACCCGCCGCGCTCAGGCGCGCGAAGGCGGCCTCGTAGCGCGCGCGCGAGACCGCGCGGTGCGCGCTCGTCGGCACCGGGTTGTACGCGTAGAGGTGCGTCCAGACCGCGAGCGGGCGCGCGCGCGCGGCGAACGCGTCGAGCTCTTCGTCCGCGTCGTTGAGGCCCTCGATCATCAGGTACGCGAGCGCGATCTTGCGCCGCCGCGACCGGCTCAGGCGCGGGAGCTCCTCGCCGAGCACCGAGAAGAGCGGCGCGAGCGCGGGCCCGCGCGGCACCGCGGCGCGGCGCGTGCCCTCGGTCCCCGCGTGCACGGAGATCGTGAGGCCGTTGTGCGGCGCCGCGATCGCCTCGCGCAGGCGCTCGAGCGGGCCGCCGCTCGTGGTGAGGCTCGGCTTGATGCGCTCGCGCCGGCAGTGCGCGACGAACGGCAGCGTGGCGCGCGCATGGAGCGGCTCGCCGACGCCGCTGATCGTCACGCGCGTGACCGCGTGCCCGCGCGCGCGCACGAGCTCGAGCTGACCGACGAGCTCGGCGAGCTCGAGCGGACGCGAGAGCCCGCCCGCGCCCGAGGCACAGAACGGGCACCCGACCGCGCAGCCGACCTGCGAGGAGACGCAGAGGCTGTCGCCGCGGTAGAGCACCGCCTCGACCGTCGCTCCGTCGTCGAGGTGCACCGCGAAGCGGCGATTGTCGCCGCCGCCAGCTGCTTCGCTCAACCGCACGCTCCCGTGCTAGCCCCCGGTCCCCGCAGCGTCACGTGAAAACCGCGAGGGCCCGCGGGATATACTGTCGCGATCGCGTTCGATCGATGAGCTCCGGACGACACCGCCCCCCCGACGCCACCTCCACGATGGTCGACGAAGACCTCGCGTCGATCCCCATCGTGGACGAGGTCCCGCTCGACTCGAACGACTTCGAGCGCGTGACCCTCATGGACCTGCCGAAGATCGCGACGTACGGGAGCTACGAGCTGCTCGGACGGATCGCGTATGGCGGGATGGCCGAGATCTTCCTCGCGCGCGAGCTCGGGGGCGACGGCGCGCGGCGCATGGTCGTGATCAAGCGCGTGCTCCCGCACGTGGCCGAGGACCCGCACTTCGTCGACATGTTCCGCGACGAGGCGCGCCTCGCGATGCAGCTCAACCACCCGAACATCTGCCACGTCTACACGTTCGGCGAGGCGGAGCGCACCTACTACCTCGCGATGGAGTGGGTCAACGGCGTCCCGCTCTCGAAGATCATCCGGCGCGCGCGAGACCACGGCGGCCTGCCGATCGAGATCGCGCTCCGCATCGTCGCGCAGGTCGCGGAGGCCCTCGACTACGCGCACCGCGCGACGGACCCGGGGGGCGAGCCGCTCGGGATCGTCCACCGCGACGTGAGCCCGCAGAACGTCATGGTGAGCTTCGACGGCATCGTGAAGCTCCTCGACTTCGGGATCGCGAAGGCGAGCAGCCACAGCACGCACACCGAGGCGGGCGTCATCAAGGGCAAGTTCGCGTACATGTCGCCGCAGCAGTGCGTGGGCGAGCCGATCGACTCGCGAGCGGACATCTTCTCGCTCGGCATCTGTCTGTTCGAAGCGCTGAGCGGGAAGAACCCGTTCCGGCGCAAGACCGAGTTCGAGACGATGACCAAGATCGTGGGCGACCCGACCCCCGATCTGCTCGCGCGCCGACCCGACGCGCCCGAGGCGCTCGCGGTGGTGGTCGAGCGCGCGCTGATGAAGCAGCCCGAGCGGCGCTTCCAGACCGCGGGCGAGATGCAGATCGCGCTCGAGCAGGTGCTCGCCGCGCGCGGCACCTTCGTGAACAGCGCGCGCCTCGGCGAGTACCTCGGCGTGCTCTTCCCCGACGACGCGCGCGACGGTCCGTCTCTCGACACGCGCATCGGCAAGATGCCGTCGTCGCCGCCGT
>JAYRVK010000379.1:0-6500 GCA_041918555.1 Sandaracinaceae bacterium | reverse complement strand
GCCGAGGTGCGGTCTCGGGTCCGCACGGTGGCGACTGGAACGTCCCAGGCGCCAGCAGGCGGTCACCGGACTCGCCACGTGGCGCGCGCGAGCCGTGTTTTCCCACGTCCGCTGCGCTGGGCACCCGGCTTGCTGAACGACGAGGGCGTGCAGGTGGGTCGGCAATCCGAGCACGAGGACCGCGTGCTCCGCATCAGGCAGGCGCTCCGCCTCGCGCTCGTGGCCTGGCCCGCGTTCGCGCTCGTCGACCTCGCGATCGCGTTCGCGCTCGGCGGGCGCGTCTGGGTGTACCTGCTCACGCGCGCGCTCGGGACGTTCGCGCTCGCGGGCTCGGCGCTGCTGCTGCGGAGCGACGCGTCGCCGCGGACGCTCGCGTCGATGGACGCGACCATCACCGCGCTCCTCTGCGCGATGGTCAGCGTGCAGGCCCACGAGCTCGACGGGCTCGGGAGCCCGCTCGCCATGGGCGTGATGCTGATCCTGCTCGGGCACGCGGCGCTCCTCGGCGACTCGTGGCGGCGCGCGCTCGCGCCGATCGGGCTCGGCGCGGCGGCGTATCCGATCACCACGCTCTTGCTCGGCGGGCTCACCGGCACGCTGCCGGCACAGCTCGCGGACGGCGCGGTCACGAGCCGCTTCGCGCTCGACGTGCTGTTCCTCCTCGGCGGCGCGGCGCTCGCGCTGCGCGGCGGGCACACGGGGTGGCAGCGCCGCCGCCCGGGGTTCCGCACGCGCGCGCGCGGCCGCGGGCGCCCCGTCGAGAAGATCGGCGAGGGCGGGATGGGCGAGGTCTGGCGCGCGCACCACCACGCGCTCGGCCGCGAGGTCGCGATCAAGATCCTCTCGCGCGAGAAGCGCGCGTGCCCCGACGCGATCCGCCGCTTCGCGCGCGAGGCCTCGATGATGGCGGGCCTCGCGCACGCCAACGCGGTCTCCGTGTTCGACTACGGCGTGACCGAGGACGGCCTCTTCTACTACGCGATGGAGCTGCTCGAGGGCGAGGACCTCTCGGACGCGCTGTCGCGGATGGGCCGCCTCGATCCCGCGCGCGCCGTGGCGTGGATGACGCAGGCCG
This sequence comes from Sandaracinaceae bacterium, assembly GCA_041918555.1. Lineage (GTDB taxonomy): Bacteria > Myxococcota_A > Polyangia > Polyangiales > Sandaracinaceae > JACKEC01. The sequence goes on along the minus strand of JAYRVK010000379.1, from coordinate 5,425 downwards.
CGGAGGGCGTCGCCGCCGCGCACCGCGCGGGGATCGTGCACCGCGATCTCAAGCCCGAGAACCTCTTCGTCGTGCGCAAGGACGGCGCGAGCATGATCAAGGTGCTCGACTTCGGGCTCGCGCGGCTGACCCAGGACAGCTCGCCGCAGCTCACGCGCGATGGCTGGGTGGTCGGGACGCCCGCCACGATCGCGCCCGAGCTCGTGCGCGGCGAGCCCGCCGACGCGCGGAGCGACGTGTACGCGCTCGGGGTCGTGCTCTACCAGATGCTCGCCGGCGTCCGGCCCTTCGAGGGCGAGGCCGCGACGGTGATGCGCGCGAAGGTGAAGCTCGATCCGGTGAAGCCCTCGCTCCACACGAGCACGTGGATCCCGCCGCACCTCGAGGCGGTGGTGATGCGCTGCCTCGCGCGCGATCCGAGCCGCCGCTACGCCGACGCGGGCGAGCTCGTCGACGCGCTCGTCCGCTGCCCGCTGCGCGGTCAGTCCGTGCAGCACGAGATCGCCTCGTGGGACGACATCACCCTCGTCGAGGGCCGCCCCGCGCTCGGCGCCGCCTGACGGAGTACGCTCCGGCGCATGCGCATCGCGCTCGGGCTCCTGCTCCTCGCGGCCTGCGAGGAGCCGACGCCACCCGCGCCGCCCCCTCCCGCGGCGGAGGCGGCGGCGGAGATGCAAGATCTCTTGCCCCCTCCACCTCCGTCGGCCTGGCCCGACGACGTCGCGAGCCTGCGCGACGCGATCGAGGGGTTCACGACGATCGACGCCTGCCTCGGCGCGCTGCGCGCGCGCACCCCCACCGAGGTCGCGGAGGGCGTGACCGACCTCGGCTACGACGCGTTCTTCGCCGACGTCTGCGCGTCGATGCGGGCGGTGCGCGAGGGCTCGGTCGAGGCCTGCGACGCGCTCGAGGTGTCGAGCGCGCGGCGCGGCTGCCGGCGGCGGCTCGCGCTCTTCCACGGCGAGCCGCGCGCGTGCCCCGAGGATCCGGTGGTGCCCGGCCGCGAGGCGGTCTGCGTCGCGTGGGCCGCTCGCGATCCCGACCTCTGCCGCGCCGCGTCGCCCGCGGAGCGCGCGCGCTGCGCGGCGGTGCTCTCGGGGGACGCCACGCGGTGCGGGGACGCGCGCGGCGGCGATCGGGCGCGCTGCGAGGCCGAGATCGAGCGCTACGGCGCCGCGCTCGGCGACGATCGGCGGGAGAGCCCCGCGGCGCGCGCCGAGGGCGAGGTGTCGGTGACCGTGGACGACGTCGCGATTCCGTCGCGCGAGGCCGCGCGCGGCGTGCGCCTGGTCCCGCGCGGGTGCCGCATGGAGCTCGTCCTCGCGAGCGCGCTCGGCGCGGCGTCGGTGGGCCGCGACGAGCCGAGCGTCTCGCTCGAGCTGTCGATCCCCGCGCACCTCGAGCTCCCGGCGCGCCTTCCGCTGGCCGCGTCGGACGCGCTGCTCGGCGTCGTCACGCCGCGGCGCGGGACGCTCTCGTCGGCGAGCGGCGCGCGCGGTCACGTGGTCCTCACCGCGTACGAGGAGCGGCTCGGCGGCGCGATCGAGGGCACGATCGAGGGCGAGCTCTCGGAGCTGACCGAGCGCGTCCCCGTGCGCGGCCGCTTCTCGACGTTCGTCCGCGATCTCGATCCGCTCGACGGCGCGTGCCGCGCCCCGTGATGGACATCGAGTGCACGTTCGAGGAGCGGGACCGGCTATCCTCGCCCGCGTGAGGCGGATCGCCATCGCCGTGCTGCTCCTCGCGGCGTCGCCCGCGGCCGCGCAGGAGGAGGGTCCGCAGCCGTGCGGACAGGAGACCGAGACGGCCGACTACGGCGCGCTCGAGGTCGGCGACGTGGTCGTGCCCCAGCGCCACCGCTTCGTGGGCGGCGATCCGAACTGGGATCCGCGCATGGCGCGCTACCTCGGCCGCGTCGCGCGCGTCACGCGCCTCAGCGGGGTCGACGAGCGCGGCTGCCCGGGGGTGCGCGTCGACGTCGACGGCGGGCGCTGGTTCTGGCGTGCGCGCGACCTCAACGTCGGCGCCGCGATCCCGACCGCGGAGCCGCGCGAGCGGCGCGCCTCGAGCGTGCCGCAGCGGTGCGGGCTGACCGACGACACGGCGATCTACGGCCGCGTCTCGGTGGGCGCGGAGGTGATCCTCGGCCGCCATCGCCCGGTCGACGGCGACGACAACTGGGACGACGCGATGATCCCGTTCGTCGGGCGGACCGCGCGCGTGGTGCGCCTCGCGGGGGTCGACGGCGCGGGCTGCCCCGGGATCAACGTCGACCTCGACGGGGCGGAGTGGTTCTGGCGCGTGCGCGACGTGCGCGCCGGCGAGGGCGAGGAGGCGGTGGCCCACCGACCCGGCCTCGCGAGCGATCACGGGCGGCCCGAGGCCGCCGCCGCGGACCCCGTCGAGCCCGACGCGCGCCTGCCGCAGGCGTGCGGCCTGACCGACGAGACCGTGGACTGGGGGCCGGTCGCGGTCGGCGCGCGCGTGACCCTGGGCCGGCACCGCCCGGTGGAGGGCGAGGCGAACTGGGTCGACGAGATGGAGCCGTTCGTGGGCCGGGTCGCGTCCGTGGTGCAGCTCGTGGGGGTGGACGAGCAGGGCTGCGGGCTCGCCGCGGTCGACGTCGACGAGGGCGCCTTCTACTGGCGCATTCGGGACATGCACCTCTCTTCGCCTTGAGCTATCTCACACGTGACGCTTCTCACCGGACGTGGGGTCCGGCAACGTCGGCGATTCGCGCGTCGAGGGCTAGCGCGCGCTCAGGGGTGGAAGATGTTGCTCATCGGGATCACGTTCGGCTTCGTCGCGGGCTCCGCGGCGACGCTCGTCACCATGTTCATCGCGTCGCACCTGCGCGACCGGGCGCCCGCGTTGGGTTGAGCCCGGCACACGCCGGACGGCCTCTCGAGGGGGCTGCGCGCCCCCTCCCCCAACGCGCAAGCGCGCGCCGGGGCCCCCACCCTCGTCCGAACGCGCTCCTCTGCGGTTCCCCCCACCCAGCGACTGGAGCCGTCAACTCGTCTTGACGGCGCCTACATGTCCGGGAACACGTCGCGGAGCTCGTCGAGCCGGCCCGCGTCGCGCAAGAGCCCGCCCATGATCTCCTTGGTCGCCTGGTAGGCCCGGTCGAACTCCACGCGCGCGTTCGACAGCGCCTCCTGCGCGGCCTGCGTCTCCTCCTGCTCGCGCTTCGCGGTCGCGTTGGCCTCCTCGATCGCGCGGGCGCCCTCCTGGGCGAGGGTCGCGAGGGTCCCGCCCGGGTCCGCGCCGTCGAACTGGTGCAGGGCGGCGACGATCCGCCGCAGCGCCTCGTGCCGCGCCGCGGGCGTCGCGCCCACGGACTGGGATCCGCTCGGGAACGCGCTCGCCAGCGCCGAGCGGTACGCCTCCTCGGGGATCGCGCCCTCGAGGAACGCCATCTCGAGCTTCACGCCCACGAGGCGCGCGCGCCGCACCGCGTCCTCGCTCGCCTTCGAGAGCTGGGTCAGCGCCTCCGAGTCCTCCGAGCGCTCGCGCTCGACCGTCGCGAGCGCCTCGGCGAGGCGCTCCTCGATCGCCTCCATGCGCGCGATGCGGTCCTCTACGATCGCGTGCAGCGAGGTGAGCTGGTCGAGGTTCGAGCGGAGCGCGGCGCTCCACTCCACGCGCTGATGATCGGTCACGGCCATCGGTCCTCCGTCGGGCGCGGATGGTAGCACCCGCGCGTGTCATCCTCGCGGGGTGCACGACCGACGGTGGATGCTCGGGCTCGGAGCGAGCGGCGTGCTCCTCGTGTCGATCGTGCTCGCCGGGTGGCTCGGCGTCGTCACGCCCCGTCGCGCGCGGTACGCGTCGCAGCTCCGCGTGCTCGAGGCGCAGATCGCCGACTTCCACGAGCAGCGCTGGGAGCGGCCGGTCCTGCGCGGCGAGCCCGTCGACGGGAACGCGTTCGAACGGCTCGAGGCCGCGGTCGTCCCGTTCCGCGCCCTCCACGAGGACCCCTCGGTCGTGGCCCCCGTCGCGGGCCGCGACGCGAGCGCCGCGCTCCGCGCGCGCCTCGAGCACCACGCGCTCGATCTCGAGCGGTACCGCGCGGCGTCGCAGGCCGCGTGGTCCTTCGGCGACTACCCCGTCGAGCGCGGGCTCGCGGCGGAGGAGATCGAGTACGTGCCCCACCGCCGCGCCCGCGAGCTCCTCGCCGCGCGCGCGTCGCTGGCCGGCCCGGGCGAGTGCGTCTCGATCGCGACCGACCTCGTCCGCACCTCGCAGGACCTCGCGGCCGGGCGCAGCCTCGTCGGCGGGATGATGCTCGGCGTCGACGTCGAGCTCGTCGCGGCGTTCCTCCCGCGCTGCTTGATCGCGGCCGACGCGGACACGCGCGCGCGCGCGGCGCGCGAGCTCGGGATCCTCGCGGAGCACCCCGCGCCGATCGGCTACGCGATGGAGATCGAGGCGCTCTCCGCAGGCGCGATGAGCGCGCACCTCCTGCGCCCGCTCGGGCGGCTGCCGACCGACGGCGAGGCGTGGGAGGTCTGGTGGACGGCGACCGACGTCCTCGACGCGTGGGACGTGCTCGCGCGCGACGCCGCGGACCGGCGGCGGATCGGCGAGCGCTACCCCGCGGACATCGCCGACCTCCAGGCGTGGGAGCGCGGCCTCGCGTCGAGCGGGAACCCGCTCCTCGCGCTCCTCGCGCCGTCGCTCCACCCGTACCTGCGCCACGACGCGGCGACGGTGACGCGCGTGCGGATGCTCCTCGCGATGGCGCGGCTGCTCGCCGGCGAGCCGCCGTCGATCCTGCGCGAGCCGGCGCTCTTCGACGCGGTGACGGGCCGCCCGATCGCCTCCCGCGAGACCGAGGCCGGCCTCGAGCTCGAGAGCCCCGGGCACGACGGACGGCTCGGCGACGAGAACGACCTCTCCCTCCTCGTGCCGCGCGCGCCCGCGACGCCGTGAGGCTACGCCTCGCGCAGCGTCGCGGCGGCGGCCTCGGGGGTGACCACCACGATCAGCTCGCCCGCCGCGAGCTCGTAGCCCGCGTCGCCGCCCGTGCGGGGCAACAGATCCAGGTGCCAGCCCGCGGCCTCGCCTCGCTCGCGCGCGGGGGGCAGGCGCAGGACGAGGTTGAAGTCGGTGATCGACGTGCGCGCGCGCAGGCGCCGCGCCGCGTCGCCGAGGTGCGCGGCGAGCGCGGCGAGCGTCGCGTCGGGCGCGTCCGCGAACGCGCCCGGGGCGCGCGGGGCGAAGCGGACCTCGAAGGGGCGGCTCGGCGCCCACGGGCAGAAGCTCGCGACGGATTCGTCGCATCGCAAGAGACGTTGCCCCTCCTCGAGCTCGCGTCGGAGCGCCGCGAGCCCGACGGGCTCGCCGTGCGCCGCGTGGTGCTCGACCGCGATGCGCCACCGCAGCGCGACCTCGCTCGGGACCCAGCCCGTCGCGGCGATCT
>JAYRVK010000378.1:0-3479 GCA_041918555.1 Sandaracinaceae bacterium | reverse complement strand
CGTGGGCGATGCGCCCGCCGTGGGGATCACGGTGCTCGCCGCGCGCCCGCCGATCGACGCCTCGAGCGACGCCGAGCGCGAGGTCCTCGCGACGGTCGCCGCGTCCGCGGGGCCCGCGCGGCGCGTCGACCTCGTGCTGTCGGCGGACGGGGTCGAGCTCGGGCGCCGCGCCCTCGAGGTCCCCGGAGGAGGCGAGGCGGAGGCCACGTTCCGCGTGCGCGTCGCGGCGCGCGCGATCCGCGCTCGCGTGGAGCCCGCCGACGGCGCGTTCGTCGACGGGCTCCCGAGCGACGACGAGGCCACCGTGGCGCTCGCGACGCGCGCGCCGCTGCGCGCGCACCTCGTCGCGGGGCCCAACGACGGCGCCGCGTTCTTCGTCGAGCGAGCGCTCCGCGCGGCCGGCGTCGCCGACGTGGTGCGGCACGCGCCCGACGCGGCGCCGGTGCGGCTGCCCGACGGAGAGATCGCGGTGGTGCTCGGGGAGGCCCCGCCCACACGCATCGCGGGCCCGACCCTCTTCCTCGCCGCGCGGGGCGGCGATCTCCCGGTGCGCGTGGCGGCGCGCCTCGACCCCGAGGCGACGCGGCTCCGCTCGATCGCGCGCGACCACGTGCTCACGCGCGGCGTGGATCTCGACGGCGCGACGATCGCGCGCGCCACCGCGATCGAGCTCGGACCGGACGACGAGGGCGTGATCGAGCTCGACGGGGGGACCGTCGTCGCGATGGGGGGCGCGGGCCGCGCGCGCTGGGTCTACGTGGGGATCGATCCGGCAGGGTCGGACCTCGTGCTGCGCGTCGCCTTCCCCGTGCTCGTCGCGAGCTCGGTCGCCGCGCTGAGCGGCGCGACCGACGTCCGCGTCGCGGCGACGCTCCCGCGCGGCGAGACCGCGCTCGCGCCGAGCGCGATCCTCGCAGGCGCGCCCGCGCTGCCCGAGCCGCTGCCGCTCCCCGCGAGCCTGCCGTTCCTCCTCGCCGCGGGCGCCGCGCTCCTCTTGGTCGCCGAGGGGATCGCGTTCGCGCGGAGGTACGCGCGATGAGCCGCGCGATCGCGCTCGGCCTGCGGGCCCTCGCCGTCGCGCTGGTGTGCGCGGCCCCCTTCGCGCCGTCGATCCCGGTCGGCGACGACGAGAGCACGGTCGTGTTCGTGGTCGACCGCTCCGCCAGCCTCGCGGACGAGGACCACCGCATCGCCGACGCGTTCGTGCGCGAGGCGTCGGCGCGCGCGCGCGGCGCGCGCGTCGGCGTGGTCGAGGTCGACGGCTCCGCGTGGGTGCGCCGCTGGCCCGCGGTGCGGGCGCGGGGCGTCGAGCCGCCCGCGAGCGCGGGCACCGATCTCGCGGGCGCCGTGCGGCTGGCCGCCGCGATCTCGCCCGCGTCCGGCCGCCGCCGGATCGTGATCCTCTCGGACGGCCGCGGGACCACGCCGGGCGTCGAGGCGGCGCTGGCGCAGGCCCGCGCGCGCGGCATCCGGGTCGACGTCGCGCGCCTCGGCGATCCGATCCCCGGCGCGCTGCGCCTCACCGGCTTCGAGGCCGTCGAGGACCGCGTCGCGATCGGCGAGCCCTTCGAGGCCCTCGCGACCCTGTCGGGCCCGCCGGGGCAGAGCGCGACGGTGACGTTCCTGCGCGACGGCGCGCCCCTCGGCGCGAGCCTCGCCGCGTTCGACGACGCGGGTCGCGCGGAGCTCGCGCTCCGCGATCCGTCGCCCCCCGCGGGGCCCCACGTCTACACGGCGCAGCTCGGCGCCCAGGTCGCGCGGGTGTTCGCGAACGTCGCGAGCGAGCCGCGCGTGCTCCTCGTGACCCTGACGGAGCGCGAGCAGCCGACGCTGTTGATGCACGCGCTCGACGGCGCCGGCACCATCGGCCGCCACGCGCTCACCTCCGGTCCCGTGCGCCGTGAGCAGCTCCGCGACGTGGACCTCGTGGTGCTCGCCGATCTCCCGCTCGAGCAGCCGGGCGCCGCGTCCGAGACGGTGAGCGGCCTCGACCTCGAGACGCAACGTCACTTGCTCGAGTACGTGAGCGAGGAAGGCGGCGGGCTGCTCGTCAGCGGCGGCGCGTTCGGCTTCGGGCCGGAGTGGGCCGAGCAGCCGCTGACCCGGATGCTCCCCGTCGCGATCGAGGACCAGGGCGAGCTCCAGGATCCGCCGGTCGCGATCGCGATGATGCTCGACACCTCGGGCTCGATGAGCATGCGCGTCGGGCCGTATACGAAGATCCGCCTGGCCGCGGAGGGCTGCCTCGCCGCCGCCTCGACCCTCCGCCCCGAGGATCGGCTCGCGATCGCGGCGGTCGAGGACACCACGCGCTGGGTGTCGCCGCTCGCGCCGGTCGCCGAGCTGAACGAGGCGAGCGTGCGCCGGCTGCGCGCGGGGGGCGGCGGCATCTACGTCTACACGGGCCTGCGCGACGCGTACGCGGCGCTCGACGCGGCCCACGAGCCGATCCGGCACGTGCTGCTCTTCAGCGACACCGCCGACAGCGAAGAGCAGGCGCTCGGCTGCTTCTGGCCGCCGTGCGCGACCCAGGGGCACGGCGCGATCGAGCTGGCCACCGAGGCGCGCGCGCGCGGGATCACCACGACCGTGGTCGGGATCGGGAGCGCGGAGGCGCGGCACGCGTGGTTCCTCTCCCAGCTCGCCGCCGCAGGGGGGGGCCGCTACTACGTGACGGAGACGGGCGCGGACCTGCGGAGGATCTTCGTCGCGGAGACCCGCGCCGTCTCGCGCTCGAACCTCCGGGAGGAGGTCACGCCGGTCGGCGTGGCGGAGCACCCGCTCGTCGACGGGATCGGCGCGATCCCCGATCTCGCGGGCTTCGTGCAGTCGCGCGAGCGCTCGACCGCGCACACCGTCTTGTCGACCTCGGACGGACGTCCGATCCTCGCGACGTGGCGCTACGGGGTCGGGACCGTCCTCGCGTTCACGAGCGACCTCGCGGGGCGCTGGTCGGGGAGCTGGGCCGACTGGAGCGAGGGGCCGCAGCTGCTCCGACAGATGGTGCGCCACGCGATGCGACGGCGCAGCGCGCGGGCGGACCTCGACGTGACGATGCGCTCGCGCGGCGTGGAGGTGCGGGTCGACGTCGCGCCCGGGACCGAGCTCGCGCCGGACGCCCTCGAGATCGTCGCGCTCGACGAGCTCGCGCAGAGCCGGGTGCTCGACGCGGTGCTCGAGCGCGTCGGGCCCGACCGCTTTCGGGCGCGCGCGCGCACGGCCGGCGAGCCGATCGTGGTCGCGCGGCTCCGCGACGGGGATCAGCGCGTGCTCGCGGAGGCGAGCGCGGAGGACGGATCGGTCGCCGAGCACGCGGGGGCCGGGCCCGACGAGCGCGCCCTGCGCGAGCTCGCGCGGCGCGGCGGCGGCGCGCTGGTCGGCGGGCCGGCCGAGCTCGGCGCGGCCGAGGTCGCGAGCGCGCCGCGGCGAGAGCCGCTCTGGCCGTGGCTGTTCCTCCTCGCCGGGGCGCTCGTGGCCGT
>JAYRVK010000377.1:0-6976 GCA_041918555.1 Sandaracinaceae bacterium | reverse complement strand
GGTCGCGCTCGCGCTCGGCCGCGCGTGAGGCGGCGAGCGCCGCCGCGCGCGCGACGCGGTAGGGCTCGGGGGGGGGCGGGGGGCCCGCGTGACGCGCCGCGCGAGTCACGCGAACAGCTCCGGCGCGGCGCGGGCGGCGCGCGCCACGGCCTGCGAGTGGACCGAGGAGTGATAGACCACGCTCCCGCGCGCGCGCTCCTCGCGCACGATCGCGTCCGCGTGCGCCCGGATGAGCGCGCGCCGCTCGTGCTCGATGATGGCGTGCACGTGGTCGAGGACGGACTCGGCCGACGGCCGGACGGTGCGCATGTCGCGGACGGCGCCGCGGGCCGCCTCGAGCAGGACCGCGCGCGCCGTCGACGGCGATCGGTGGCGGAGCACGACGAGGTAGAGCGCCGCGGCGCGCTCGATGAGATCGTGGGTGGTGGTGGTGGTGTCCATCGTCATCGGTCTACCACCCGCCCGCGTAACGCCGTTACGCGGGCGGGCTGGCGCCGCGCCTCGAGCGCCTCGATCCGCGCCTCGAGCTCCGCGACGCGGGCCTCGAGCGCAGCCCGCAATTCGTGGGCCGCGCGCGCGGTCGCGCGCTGCTCGCGGAGGAGCGCGGCGAGCGGCTCGGGCCCCGCGCTCGCCGCGTAACAGACCTCCCGGAGGGCCTCGATCGATCGCGCGTCGAGCCGCGCGATCGCCGCATCGGCGGCCGTGTCTCGGCCGATCGCCTCATCGAGGGCCGCGCGGGCGATCTGCCACCGGCCCGAGCGATCGCGCCGGCCGACGAGGGTGCCGCGGCGGATGCGCGCACGGACGCCGGCCGGCGAGATCGCGAGCAGCCGCGCCGCGGCGGCCACGTCGAGCCAGGGGATCACGACCGACGTGCCTCCTCGTCGGCGCGGGCGCCCCACCGGCGGGCCAGCTCACGGAGCTCTCGGGCCTCGACCGGCCCGAGCCGCGACGCGAGCGCGGACGCCTCGACGGCGGCGCCCTCGGGCGTGCGGGCGCGCGCGTCGCGCTCCGCGCGGGTCCGCGCGAGCCATTCCCGCTGCTCCGTCTGGTAGCGCTCGAGCGGGTCGCCCGGGAGCTCGCGCCGCCGCACCTGCTCGAGCCGCTCGGCCGCGCGCTGGCGACGCTCCCACGGCTGCGACTCATCGGCGAGCGTCGCGGTGTAGAACGCCGTCGGGTCGACCCCCGCGGGCACGACGAGGGCCTCGCGGTCGCCCGCGTCGGGATCGCCGGGCATGCGCACGCCGCGCTCGCGCACGCGTGCGGCGACCCTCGCGTCACGCAGGCCCTCGCCGACGCGGGCGCGCACCTGGCGATCGGGGCCGGTATAGCCAGCGGCGCGCCCGGCGCGGAGCTCATCTCCGGGGCCGAGGTAGAGATCGGCGAGTCGGGCTCGGACGGGGGACAGGCGGGTACGGCTCATGGGCATCTCCTCGGCTGCGGTTCGTCGATCGAAGCGCGTGCTGGGCTTTTCGGACCGTCGCGAAAAATCACGTGCTGCAACCCCAATGAAAGTGCGAGCTCCCCGGGATCGATCCCCACCCGTCACCACCGGAGCCCCGTCGGGTCCACGGGCTCGAACGAGGCGAAGTCGTCCTCGTCGTCGCCGGGAGTGCCGGGAGTGCCGGGAGTCTGTAGGAGGCTCTCGCGTGCGCGCGGGCGCGGGCGCGCGGGCGCGGGGGCGGGCGCGCCCCGCGTGAGAAGGGGCGTGGAACTCCCGGCTAACCCGGCTAACCCGGTGATCGCGCCCCGCGCCGACGTCGGAGCCGTGTCGTAGACCCGCCACTCGGTGACGTTCCGGGCCTTGTCCGCTTGAGCCTCGAGCGCCCGCCCGCCCGCGATCCGGCCCACGACCACGCGGAGCCGTCGGCCGATCACGCGAGCCGTGGGCAGGGCCTCGCCTCGGGGTGCCCACTCGGAGAGCTGCTCGGCGAGGGCGAGCAGCTCTGGCGCACCCTGGCCCTCGAGGGCTGCGAGCACGTCCCGGAGCACGTCGCCCGCCGTCCGCCACTCGTCGCCGTACACGGCGCGCCACGCGGTGAGCAGCGCCCGGAGGTGCCTCGCGCCATCGTCGGCGCGCTCCCGCAGCTCGGGGATCACGTCGGCGGGGTCCGGCTCGCCGCACCACACGAGCGCGTGGCGCACGACGCTGGACCACGCCGCGAAGCTCCCGACGGCGCGGATCGGCGACGAGGGCGCGGGGCGGCCAGCGGCGAACCAGGCCCGGAGAATCGTCAGGCCAGCGGCGACGAGGGCGCCGCGCCGCTCGCGGACCAGCGCGCGGAGCTCGCCCTCCCCCCTCGATAGGTCCGTCCGCTCCTCGGGGTGTTCGTGCGGTGAGTCGAGCCGCGCCATGATTGTTCGGCGGGCGATGTCGCCGCCGAGGGTCGCGTTGTTCGCGGTCGCGAGCCACACGGCGCGGGCGTCAACGACCACGTCCTCGCTCACGCCGAGCTTGCGATCCCCGAAGCGCTGACCCGTCAACACGGCGTCGAGGGCCGCGCTCTGGAGCATGCCAGTCACGTTGTCGATCACGATGGCGGGCGCGCCGCCGAGGAGCAGCGCGAGGATCCTCTTGCGCCACTCGTCTTCGGTCGAGCATGGCGGGATCCGCGTGGCCTCGTGTCCGAGTGCGATGCCCACGATCACGTCGGCGAGAAGGCTCTTGCCCGCACCGCGGACGTTCGCCTCGATCATGTGGAGCGGGACCGGACCGTCGATCGCCGGCCTCGCGAGAATCGCAAGCAACGCTGACAGCGCGACCGACCGATCGGCGGGCGAGCGCCACGGGAAGTCCCGCAACACGTCGTGCAGCACCGCGGCCGCAGCCTTTGCTTCGTCGAGGCTCGGGTGATCGGGGATCTCCGGCACCTCCACGGTGGGGTGGTAGAGGATCTTCGATGCGGCGTCGTAGCCCGGCGTCGTGACCAGCGTCCCGTCCGCGCGGAGCACGGGGATCGTGGATATCGCCTTGAGGACCCGCACGCCGGGCCACGCGTCCTCGGCTGCGATTGCGTCGAGAAGCCACTTCGGCGGCTTGGCGCGCGCGTCGCCCTTGGGCGTGGGCTCCAGCACGAGGCAGCGCGAGGCGATCATCGTGGCGAGCCGGCCGAGCCGGAGCGGCCGGATCGTGTGCACGTCCTCGTCCTGCTCGGCGTCAGGCACCGCATGCACGAGCCGCCCGGTGCGCAGGTAGAGGGTGGGCTCGCCCCTCGCCAGCGCGGCGATCGCGGCGAGCGTGGCGGCGCGCATGTCGGTCGAGAGCCTGACGATCGGGCGATCGTCGTCGCCGATGGGGGTCACGGACGCGACGTGCGGCGGTAGCTCGATGCCCTTCCATTCGGCCATCTGCACGACCGCCTCGCTCGGCTCGATGCCGCGCACGCTCGCCCAGTAGTCGATGACCGACTGGTAGAGCGCGCCGCACGTGTCGCGGAAGCACTTCGCGCCGTTCTCGTGCGTCGAGGCGGTGACGCGCCGGCAGCCGGTGCAGAGGTAGCTTGAGCCCTCGCGCTCCACGCCGAGGTGCGAGACGACCTCTTCGATCGTGCACGCGTCCTTGACGGCCCGGTAGCGGTCGCTGGGCTTCGTCGCGCTCGAGCGGGTGCCCTTCGTCGAGGCGCTCGACGCGGGCTTGCGTGCGCCCTTCGTCGAGCCCGTCGTCGACGTGGCGCTCGCGTCGATGCCTGCGCGCGCGGCGAGCGTGGCGGCGAGGGCCTGGACTTCGGCGAGCGTGCGGAGCCGCGCCGCGTCGGTGTCCCCGAACGCGAGGAAGCCCGTAGGCCGGTGACGCCTCTCGGCGGTGTCCGCACCCTTGCGCTTCGTCGTGCCGTAGGCAGGGTGCAGCCGCGCCGCGTTGGCTGCGGTGCTGTCGATCTTCACCCTCTCGTCGCCGTGGAGCGCGTCGAGGGCTGCGCAGATCGTGATGCGCGCGGCGTGGAGCTCGGCGGTCTCCGGAAGCCGGGCGCACGCGACGTAGAGCGCGGTCCCGTTCCCGCTGTCGCCGATGCCGATCGCGTCGAGCGGGACCCCCGCAGCTGTGAGTGTGGAAAGCACGTCGAGGGCTCGCGTCCAGGCCGCTGCGCGCTCGCCCTCCGTCGCGCTGATCTTCAGGTTGGCGGGGCGGACCGGATCCACGTCGAGATAAAGCGAGGTGCAGAGGGCAACCTGATTGTCAGTCGGGCGATCGCCCTTGCCGGCCTTGAGCCACTCATCGGCGCCGCCCTTCTGCGCCGCGATCTCGGGAAATGGCACGTTGCGGAGGACGTAGAGCCCGGGAGCTGCCTTCGGCCCCCGGGCCAGCAGGCGCTTGACCTTGGCGCTCGAGGTGCAGCGCGCCGTGTAGATCGCTTTGAAGCCGCGCCCTTCGGGGACGTCGAGGGCCGCAACCTCCACCACGTCACCGGACCGGATCCCGGCGAACGCGAGCCACCTGTCGACGTTCGGGCCGATGCCCTCGGCGCATGCGGCGTCGAGGCGCGCGCGGAGGGCATCGGCGTCAAGACCCGGCGAGGGGATCTCCATCGCGGCCGTCATCGCCAGTCCATCGCGATCTGCCCACTGGGCTCGACGCGGGGCTCGCCTTCGTCGTCGCGAGCGCCGCCGCACTCGTCCGCGAGCTGCTCGGGGGTCGCGACGACGTCGTCCCAGTCGCGCGGATAACCGCGGCCGTCAACGTATCGTGCTGTCGTGTAGGTCATGGTGCCTCCCGATGGGGGGAGGCCCGGTTGCTCGCGGGACGTGGAGCGGCCATGCTCTCTGTGCTGGTGAGAGTCATGACGGCCCGGGTGCGCGAGCACTCGGGCCGTTTGCTAGGCCGCGTCCGAGCCGGGTTCGACGAGGCGTTCGGCGTCGAGGATCCGCGCAATCTCGCCCGGCAAGATCCTGAGCTGCTGGCCCACCCGGGCCGCGCGCAGCTTCTTTTCCTTGATCAAGCGGTACACGGTCCGCTCGCTCACTCCGAGCTCGGTGGCGGCCTCACGCGGAGACCGGGGGACGGTCGGGGGTCTGTCGGTCATGACCGACCATGGCTGACCCCCGGAGTCGGGCCCGAGGTTCCGGGATCAGCGGGCGGCTTCGACGTCGGCGCGCGAGGCGCCGATGGCGCGCGCGATCCGCATGGAGCGCTTCCCGCCACGCGACGCGAGATCGGCTGCGCGCCGCGTCGCCTCCTGAAAGTCGATGTCGGATCCGGTCCAGGCCCCGTAAGCGCACGCGACCGCGTTCGCGAGGCGAACGGACTGAGGGACCGTATGTCGCCGCCCCGTGGTGGCGCTCACTAGCACGAGGTCCTCGTCACCCGATGTGAGAAGGTCCCAGACGCGCCGCGTCTGGAGCACCGCGACGGGACGAGCGAGCGGGGGGACACAGTGGCGGAGCCCCTTGCGCCGGAGGGCCTCACGGTCCGGCGCCCGTTCGGGCACGAGCAGCCAACGACGCCCCCCCCCGACGAGGCGATCCCACAGAGCCAGGGGCGGAGCCGCGCCCGCGAACACGAGCGCTCCGCTCCGCGTGGCGACGCGCGCCGCGGCTTGTCGGTCCAGCTCTTCATCGATCGCGCGGATCGCTTCGAGCACCGCGTCGGCCACTCCCGCGGCGGAGCCGACCTCGGCAGCGTCGAGCACGCGCCGGGCGTCCGGTGCAAGGTCGGCGAGAGCCCGTCGGCTCTCGCCGACCCACCACCCGAGCTCCGCTACCAGGCCGCGCCGGTCCTCGTCGCCGAGATCCTCGAGACACGTTCCGCGATCCGACGGTACGTCCCGAAGGATGCTGCCGCGAAAGGCGCGCAGGAGCCGCCCTTCGGGCTCAGTGATCAGGCGCGCTTTGGGCCCGGCGATCCCGGAACCTCGGGCCGCCCCGTCAACGGGCGCCACGCTCGTACCGTCATGCTCTCCCGTTGCCACGCACGGCCAGTTTGATCGAGGAGGCGCCCTTGTCCAACCCCGTGATCGTCACGACCCCCGAAGAGCTCCGCGCACTCGTTCGCGATGCGGTGCGCGAGGCGCTCGCCGATCGAGGTCGGAACGCCCCCCCGGGCCGCGAAGGCGAGCACCTGCCGGTGACCGACGCCGATCGCGCCGCGGCGATCAAGGTCGCCCGCGAGCTCGGGTTCGACGTGCGGCGCACGCCGCGGCGCCCTCCTCGCCGGGCTCGTTGACTTCGCCACCTGATTAGGTATATGGATTTTCCGATGGCTCCCGCTGGACGCCCCCCCGTGACCGGCAAGACGCGCAGCGCGAGCGTCCTGATCTCCGTGCTCCCCGAGGAGCGCGAGGCGTGGCAGCGCGAGGCGAAGCGCCGCGGGCTGACGGTCGCGGAGCTCGTGCGGCGGCTCATGAACGCAGCCGCGAAGCGCGGCGAGGCGAAGCGATGAAGCGCGAGAACGGCGCGGGCTCCGTCGAGGTGCTCCCGAGCGGCAAGGCCCGCCTCTCGTTCATGCAGAACGGGAAGCGGCGCCGGCGCACGTTCCCGTCCGAGGTGGCCGCGCGGCGCGTCCTCGCCGGCCTCGACGTGCTCCGCGAGGACGAGACGATCGAGGCGCTCGATGACCGCAGCGTCGTCGAACTCGGCGAGAACCTGCGCCGCGGCGTGCCGATCGCGACGCCCGTCTTCGACGGAGCCAAGGAGGCTGACGTGAACGACGCGCTGCTCCGCGCGGGGTTCGATGTCTCCGGCCAGTCCGCGCTCTTCGATGGCCGCACGGGCGAGCGGTTCGCGCGGCCCGTGACGGTGGGCGTGAAGTATCTCCTGAAACTTCACCACCTCGTCGACGACAAGATCCACGCGCGCTCGACCGGGCCCTACAGCCTCGTCACGCAGCAGCCCCTGGGCGGCAAGGCCCAGTTCGGCGGCCAGCGTTTCGGGGAAATGGAGGTCTGGGCGCTGGAAGCCTATGGCGCGGCCTACACCCTGCAAGAGATGCTTACCGTCAAGTCGGACGACGTGGCGGGCCGGACCAAGGTCTACGAAAGCATCG
>JAYRVK010000376.1:0-2442 GCA_041918555.1 Sandaracinaceae bacterium | reverse complement strand
TCTCGGTGACGGTCGGGTACTTGTCCGCGAGCGCGTGGCCCGCGATCACGATCGCGATCCTCGTCGGCCTCGGCGCGGCGGGCATGGTCGCGAAGCGCGAGGTCGATCGGCGCCGCGCCGAGGCGCCGGAGCCGCCGCCCGCGTCGGCGTGATCCCTCGTAGGGCCCGCCTCGCAGCCCTCACCCACAGAGGCCGTCCGCGCAACCGCTGCGGCGCTCGCTCGATGACGGTTCGTGGGCGCAACGGCCGGCGAGACCTCCTGTCCGCCCGCCCGCGCGCGGGCGGACGGCTACGCGCGCCGCCGTCCCGAGGACACCGCCCTCCACGCCCTCGTACGCGAGCACTGGCCTGGGTTGCCGCGCTTCGTCGTGCGCGACTTCGAGGAGTACTCGCCTGCGGTCTGCTCGAGCACGGCGTCGTCCGTCTCGCCTGCCGCCGCGGCGGCCACGAGCTGCTGGTGGCGTTCTCGTGCAAGCGCCGCGGCTTCTGCCCCTCGTGCCTCGGCCGCCGCATGTCCGACCTCGCGGCGCACCTCGTCGACGAAGTCCTGCCCGACGTGGCGGTCCGCCAGTGGGTGGGCTCGCTGCCGTGGGCGCTGCGCTCCTGGCCTAGTTCATCAGCGCGTCGAGGTCGGCCGCGCCGGCGTCCGCGGAGGCGTCGGACGAGCCCGCCGCTTGACACCCACCCCTGGTCTGCTAGTGACAAAGTCATCTGATCACCTTGTCACATGCCCCCTCCTCCCGAACGACAGATCCCCAAGCTCTCTCGCGCCCGTCTCTCGGACCGCGCCAATCAAGAGCTCAAGCGCTCCATCACCTCGGGCGCCTACCCGCCCGGGTCGCGCCTCCCCGCCGAGAAGGTGCTCGCCGAGCAGCTCGGCGTGACGAGGCTGACGGTGCGCGAGGCGCTCTCGCAGCTCTCGGCGGCGGGCTTCGTGGAGACGCGCCACGGCAGCGGCACGTACGTCCTCGACCTACGCGAGCGCGCGAACCTCGGGCAGTTCTCGGAGATGCTCGGCGCCGGCCGCCGTCTGACGGTCCCCGAGCAGGCGAGCCTGATGGAGTTTCGCGCCATCGTCATGAACGGCTTCGCCGAGGCGATCGTGGCGCGCGCCGAGCCGGCGCACGTCGACGAGCTGCGAGCGCTGCTCGCGGAGGCGGAGGAGGGGCTCGATCCGGAGGCGCTCGCGGAGGTCGACTACCGGTTCAACGAGACGCTCGCGCGCGCGAGCGGCAACACGTTCTTCGCGCAGCTCATGCGCTCGATGCGCGATGTCCACCTCGCGATCGGCGCCGTCGTCTATCGCGAGCGCGAGCGCGAGGCGATCGTGGCGACGCTCGAGGCGCTGGTCTCGGCGCTCGAGAAGCGGCAGAGGGCGCGGGTCGCGAAGGTGCTCGCCACGTACGTCGAAGGGGCGTCATCGGTGGTGGCCGGGGTCGACAAGACCGGCCGCGGGAGGAAGAAGAAGTGACACGCGATCTCGAAGGGAAGACGGCGCTGGTGACCGGGGCGAGCAGCGGCTTGGGGGCGAGCTTCGCGCGGCAGCTCGCGGCGCGCGGCGCGCGCGTGATCCTCGTTGCGCGTCGGCGTGAGCGGCTCGAGGCGCTCGCGGCCGAGCTCGGCGGGCGCGCGCGGGTGCTCGTCGCGGACCTCGCGACACCGGACGCGGCGCGGGTCTTGTGGGAGTCGATCGGAGAGCCGGTCGACGTCCTGATCAACAACGCGGGCTCGGCGTGGCACGAGAATTTCGCGGAGTGCGTCTGGTCCCGCGTGCAGCACCAGATCCAGCTCGACATCACCTCGCTCGTCGAGCTCACGCACCTGGCGGCGGCGAGCATGCGCGGGCGGGGCGGCCACATCCTCAACGTCGCGTCGATCGGCGCGTACCTGCCGGTGCCGAGCTTCGCCGTCTATGCGGCGGCGAAGGCGTTCGTGCGCAACTTCAGCGAGGCGATCGCCGAAGAGCTCGCGAAGAACGGTGTGCGTGTGTGCTGCCTCTGCCCGGGCGGCATCGACACGGAGTTCTTCTCGGCGGCCGGCCAGGAGGTGCCGTGGTGGATGCGCTTGGCGCTCATGAGCGCCGACCGCTGCGCGCGGATCGGGCTGAGCGCGCTCTTCGGCTGTCGTCGCAACGTCGTGAGTGGGTGGAGCAACACGCTCTCGATGTGGATGTTGCGCTTCCTCCCGCGCTTCGGCGTGGTGAAGATCGCGGGCCTGCTCATGGGCAGACAGCCGCGGGTGCTCCCGGCGCCCGCGTGACCGCGGATCGTCCTTCGAGCGCGACCTCGCCCCGATGCGCTCGCACCCACTTCGCCGTGACCGGCCGCCTCGGCTTCCCGGTCCCCGCCGCGGTGGCCGAGCGCCTGCCGGTCCACGTGTCCACGTACCGTGCGCACGACGACGTGCTGCCCCCCGCGACCGGCGCCGCGCGGCGCGCCCTGC
>JAYRVK010000375.1:0-3351 GCA_041918555.1 Sandaracinaceae bacterium | reverse complement strand
TCGGGGATCGGGAGCACGCGAACCTCGAGACGAAGCCCGGGCGCGAGTGGGTGGGCACGCACTATCTGCCGCCGTTCTACTACGCGACGCCCGATGGCGGCGACCCGCACCGAGTGATCGCCGCGGAGTTCGAGACCCTCGACACCGGCTCGGGGATCGTCCACATCGCGCCCGCGTTCGGCGAGGACGACTTCCGCGTCGAGAAGCAGGAGGACCTCGGCTTCCTCCAGCTCGTCGCGCCGGACGGCACGTTCGTGGACGCGGTGACGGACTTCGCGGGCCGCTTCTGCAAGGACTGCGACCGCGACATCGTGCGCCAGCTCCGACAACGCGGCTTGCTCGTGAAGGAGGAGACCTACCGCCACGACTACCCGTACTGCTGGCGCAAGATGGACGACCCGCTGATCCAGTACGCGCGCCGCTCGTGGTTCATCCGGACGACGCAGGAGATCCACCGCGTCATCGAGAACAACCAGCACGTCGGCTGGGAGCCGCCGCACATCAAGGACGGCCGCTTCGGCGAGTTCCTGCGCTCGAACGTCGACTGGGCGCTCAGCCGGGAGCGCTTCTGGGGGACGCCGCTCCCGATCTGGATCAACGACCAGACCGGCGCGATGCACGCGATCGGCTCGGTCGCCGCGCTGCGCGCGCTGAGCCCCGACGCCTTCGCCGAGTTCGAGGCGGCGCAGGCGCTCGACCCGTCGCTGTCCGAGCACCTCATGGTGCACAGGCCGTGGATCGACGAGGTCACGTTCACGAAGCCCGGCGAGCCGGGCGTGTACCGCCGCGTGCCCGACGTGATCGACTGCTGGTTCGACTCGGGCTGCATGCCCTTCGCGCAGCACGGCTACCCGCACCGGAACCGCGAGCTCTTCGAGGCGGAGTTCCCCGCGGACTTCATCACCGAGGCGCTCGACCAGACGCGCGGCTGGTTCTACTCGCTCATCACGATCAGCACGCTCCTCTTCGAGCAGCAGCCGGACCCGCACCCGTATCGCAACTGCACGGTGCTCGCCGTGTTGACGGACGGGGAGGGCAAGAAGCTGAGCAAGCGGGACAAGAACTACCGGCCGCCCGTCGAGATGTTCGACCGCTACGGCGCCGACGCGGTGCGCTGGTCGCTCTACAGCTCCTCGATCCCCGGCCAGAGCGCGAAGTGGTTCGACGCCGGCGCGAACGACGCGGTGAAGGACTTTCTCCTCAAGGTCTGGAACGTCTACACGTTCTTGGTCACCTACGCGAACGTCGACGGCTGGGACGCGGGCGCGCCGAGGCCCGCGCTCGCCGAGCGCGCGGACCTCGACCGCTGGATCCTCGCCGAGCTCGATCAGACCGTGCGCGTCGTGCGCTACGAGATGGACGGCTTCCGCACGCACCCGTCGGCGCGCGCGATCGCGAGCCTCGTGGACGCGCTCTCGAACTGGTACGTGCGCCGGAGCCGCGCGCGCTTCTGGGCCGAGGGCGACTCGCCCGACAAGGCCGCCGCGTTCGCGACGCTCTACGAGGTGCTCGTCGATCTGTCGAAGCTCCTCGCGCCGTTCGTCCCCTTCATCGCGGAGCGGATCTACCGGAACCTCACGGGCGGCGCGTCGGTCCACCTCGACGCGTTCCCCGCGCCCGACGACGCGCGCGCCGACGAGGCGCTGCGCGAGCAGATGGCGGCCGCGCGCACCATCGTCACGCTCGGCCAGCGCGTGCGCGCGCAGCACAAGCTCAAGGTCCGCCAGCCCCTCGGCGAGGCCGTCGTCGTGGTGGCCTCGGACGAGGATCGCGCGATGGTCGCGCGCTTTTCCGACGCGATCACCGACGAGCTCAACGTCGAGCGCCTCTCGTTCACCGACGAGCCGGCGAAGTACGTCGCCTTCACGCTCGTCCCGAATTTCCGGGTGTGCGGGCCCCGCCACGGCAAGCGCGTGCCGCTGATCAAGAAGGCGCTCGGCGCGGCCGACGGGAGCGTGCTCCACGCGCAGATGGAGGCCGAGGGCCACGCCACGCTCGTGCTCGAGGACGGACCGATCGAGCTCGCGCCCGACGAGATCGAGATCCGGCTCGAGGCGAGGGAGAGCTTCGCGGCGGCCTCGGATCGGGGCCGCGTGCTCGTGCTCGACACGCGGATCACCGACGCGCTGCGCCGCCTCGGGCTCGCGCGCGAGGTCGTCAACCGCGTGCAGCGCGCGCGCAAGGACGCCGACCTCGCGTTCGACGCGCGGATCCGGCTGCGGTACCGGGCCGACGACGAGCTCGCCGCCGCGATCGCCGAGCACTCCCCCTACATCGCGGGCGAGGTGCTCGCGACGGACCTCGGGCCCGGCCAGGGCGCGGGGGAGGGCGTCGCCGGCGACATCGACGGCGCCCCGCTCACCTTCTGGATCGAGGTCGCCTCGTGACGGCCGCACGGATCCTCGACGGGCGCGCGATCGCGGCCACCGTGCAGGCGGAGGTCGCGCGCGACGCGGCGCGCTTCCGCGAGGTCCACGGCCGCGCGCCGGGGCTCGAGGTGATCCTCGTCGGCGACGATCCGGCCTCGCAGGTCTACGTGCGCAACAAGGAGCGCGCGGCGGAGAAGGCCGGGATCCGAGGTGCCGTGCATCGCCTGCCCGCCTCGACCACGCAAGACGAATTGCTCCGCCTCCTCGCGCGCCTCAACGCCGACGACGCGGTCGACGGGATCCTCGTGCAGCTCCCGGTGCCGGAGGGCCTCGACGAGCTCGCGACCACGGACGCGATCGATCCCGCAAAAGACGTGGACGGGCTCCACCCGCGGAACGCGGGCGCGCTGGTCGCGGGGCGCCCGGGCCTCCAGCCCTGCACGCCGCGCGGGTGCATGCGCCTGATCGCGGAGACGGGGATCGAGCTCTCGGGCAAGCGCGCGCTCGTGATCGGGCGGAGCAACCTCGTGGGCAAGCCCATCGGCTCGATGCTCCTCGCCGCGAATTGCACCGTCACGATGGCGCACTCCCGCACGCGCGACCTGCCCGATCGCGTCCGCGAGGCGGACGTCGTCGTCGCGGCGATCGGCCGCCCGAAGATGATCCGCGGCGAGCACCTCGCGGAGGGCGCGGTGGTGATCGACGTGGGCATCAACCGCTTGGCGGACGGGACGCTGTGCGGCGACGTCGACTACGAGAGCGCGCTGCCGCGCGCGGGCTGGATCACGCCGGTGCCCGGCGGGGTCGGGCCGATGACGATCGCGATGCTCCTGTCGAACACGGTGCAAGCCGCGCTGGCGCGCGCCGGCGGCGGGGGGTGACGCGGCTCGTCTCGGCAGCGGTCCACTCGCGAGGAAACCGATCGCCGCCGCGGCCGATGAGAGGGCATGATGAACTGCCCCGTGGGTGGCCCTCCGATCCG
>JAYRVK010000374.1:0-10244 GCA_041918555.1 Sandaracinaceae bacterium | reverse complement strand
GGGCGCGACGGACGCGCGCACGGCGGTCCCGTCGAAGACGAACACCGCGGGGTACAGCCCGCACGCGAGGGGCTTGGCCCCCGGCCCCCCGCGCTCGTGCAGCGTGCAACGTTCGTTGCGCCCGAGGAACGCACACCGGCCGTCGATCTGCGCCACCGCGAGGGACTCGTCCGGCGCGTCGACCTGGGCGCCGGACAGCGGGACGAAGAGCTCGCTCTCGGGGATCGGGAGCGCGAGCTCCGCGGCGTGGAGGCGCGCGCGGAGCGCCTCGAGCGGGGCGAAGGCCACGCTCCCGTAGGAGCGACAGCACGTCCCGCCGCCGTCGCAGGCGAACCCGTAGTCCGGCAGCGCCTCGACCGCGGTCTCGGGGGCGGGGGGCGCGGGCCGCGGGATCGGCGGCGCCCGCAGCGAGGGCGCGATCCCGTCGCCGAGCATCTCGGCCTCCGCGAGCTCGTGGAACAGGCGCACGATCTCGGCCTCGCTCGGATCGACGCGGAGCCGCGCGGCCGCGAGGCAGAGCGCGTCGAGGTCGCGCGTACCGTCCGCCTCGCGGAGGAGCCGCCAGTGGTCGAGCGAGATGCGCGCGATCGCGTCGGTCCGCGGATCGTGCAAGACCACGTGCGTCCCCTCCGGCGTGACGTGCACGCGCGCTTGCACGTGGACGGCGAGGCGCGGGCGCTCGAGGCCGAGGGTCACGGCGGCCACCCGAGCGCCTCGCGCGCGAACGCGGCGGCCTCGCGCTCCGCGGGCACCTCCGAGCTCGCCGCGGCGGCGAGGATCGCCGCCACCGGACCCTCGGGGGTCGCGGGCCCGACCACGCCCAGCCAGCAAATCCCCTTGACACGGTCGGGGCCGTCGAGGAGCGCGGTCACCGCGTCGAGGCCCATCCACGGCAGGCTCGCGCGCACCGCCTGGGCGACGCCCTCCGCGTCGTGGCCGTCCACGACCGCGTAGGTCGCTGCGATGCGGTGGTCCTCGACGAACGTGAGGAGCCACTCCCCGGTGCCGAACACGATCTGCCGCGGCCGCGCGTCGGTCCGCCGGAACAGGTTGAGGAGCGGCCAGCCGCGCGCGCGCGCGGCGCGGTCGATGGCCGCGCGGTCGACGATCCGGTCGAGGAGGACTCGGGTCACGTGGCCGTCTTCGAGAGCACGCGCCCGCGGCGCGCGCCGGTGTGGGCGCCGTCGCGCCAGGTCCACGCGCCGTTCACGAACACGTGGTCGAGGCCCTCGGGCGCGTGGCGTGGGTCGTCATAGGTCGCGCGATCGTGGACCCGCTCCGCGTCGAGCACGACGACGTCGGCCCGCATCCCCGCGCGCAGCACGCCGCGATCCGAGAGGCCGAGCTTGTCCGCGACCATGCCCGTCGACTTGTGGATCGCCTCCTCGAGCCCGAGCACGCCGAGCTCGCGCACGTAGCGCTCGAGCACGCGCGGGTAGGTGCCGAAGGTCCGCGGGTGCGGCTTGCCCTCGCGCTGCGGGAAGCCGTCGGTCCCGATCATCGTGGTCGGGTGCTTCATCACGCGCTGCACGTCGGCCTCGCCCATCACGTGCGCGATCGCGGCGACCGCGGTCTCCTCCTCCACGAGCAGATCGAGGATCGCCTCGAACAGATCCTGCCCGCGCATCTTCGCCATCTCGTGCAGCGACTTGCCCTCGTAGTGGTGCTGGCGCTTCGTCGAGCTGATGACCACGAGCTTGCTCATCGCGCGCAGCATCGCGGGCAGGAACAGGTGCTTGGGCACGACGCGCTCGAGCACCGTGGGGAAGGGCACGAGGCGCAGCATGCGCGCCTTGCTGTCGGCGATGATCCGCTGGCGCGTCGCCGGGTCGCGCAGCCGCGCCATGAGCTGGGCCTGGCTGCCCTCGAAGGCCCAGAGCGGGATCACCATCGCGCTCAGCACCGTCGAGCCCGCGGTGTACGGGTACACGTCGCTGTGGACGTCGATCCCCTCGGCGCGCGCGGCGTCGAGGATCGCGAGGGTCTTCTTCGTCTTGCCCCAGTTCAGCCGCCCCGCGGCCTTGTGGTGCGAGATCTGGACGCCGACCCCGGCGGCCCGCCCGATCCCGATCGCCTCCTCGATGCTCTGGACCACGCGCGAGCCCTCGTCGCGCATGTGCGTCGCGTAGAAGCCGCCGAAGGGCTCCACGGCCCGGACCACCTCGACGATCTCCTCGGTCTTCGCGAACGCGCCCGGCGGGTACACGAGCCCGGTCGAGATGCCGAACGCGCCCTGCGCCATCACCTCCGAGACGAGCGCCTGCATGTGGTCGATCTCGGTGGGTGTCGCGTCGCGCTCGTCCATGCCCATCACCGCCGCGCGCACGTTGCCGTGTGGAACCAAGCAAGCCACGTTGACGGAGACCCCGCGGCTCTCGAGGGCGCCGCGGTACGCGTCGAGGTCGCGGTAGCAGCGCCCGCCGGGCTCGCCGAAGACGATGGGCTGGATGAGCTCGTAGAACTTCTCTACGCGCTCGTTGGCCGGGAGCAGCCCGAGCCCGCAGTTGCACACGACCTCCGTCGTCACGCCCTGCGCGATCTTGGCCTCGGCCTCGGGCATCCCGGGGAGGGTGAAGTCCGAGTGCGAGTGCACGTCGATGAAGCCCGGCGCGACGACGCGGCCGCGCGCGTCGAGCACCTCGTCCGGCGGCAGGCTCGCCTCGCCGACCTCCGCGAGGTGCTCGTCCTCGAGGGTGAGCGCGCCGAGGTACGCGGGCGCGCCGGTCCCGTCCACGATCCTTGCGTTCTCGATCCGGACGCGCATCGATCAGACGACGAGCTTCCCGCGGGTGCACACGGTGTCGCCGCGCCGGAGCTCGAAGCTCACGCCGCCCGCCTCGCGCTCGAGGGTGACGGTGATCGCCTGGCCCGGGCGCAGCGCGTCGAGGAACTTCAGGCGCGTGATCGCGCGCGGCGCTGGCAGCTCGGGCCACGCGCGGCGCGCGGGCTCCCACACGAGCGGCAGGAGCTGCGCGATCCCCGGCACGATCGGATCGCCCTCGAAGTGGCCCTCGAAGTAGCGCAGATCCTCGGGCACGCGCGCGCGGAGCACGCACCGTGAGGCGTCCGAGACGACGTCGTCGATCAGGAAGTCGC
The DNA here is from genome assembly GCA_041918555.1 of Sandaracinaceae bacterium. Taxonomy (GTDB): domain Bacteria; phylum Myxococcota_A; class Polyangia; order Polyangiales; family Sandaracinaceae; genus JACKEC01. The sequence goes on along the minus strand of JAYRVK010000374.1, from coordinate 7,148 downwards.
GCACCGCACGTCCCATGTGACGTCCCGGGAGCCGCGGCGTCGGACCGACATGTCGGGAGACTATCTCCGTGCGCGGGGGGCACGCCAGTGTGCCCGAGTGTGCACCTCGGGTGGCCGCATCGACCCGCGGTCATCCCGGCCAGTTGGCGGCCCGGATGTTGCCTAGCACTGGTCCCATGACTGGCTCGAGCTCCGATGAGCGAGAGACGTTGCGTCCGGGGACCGTCCTGGCTGGGCGCTACGAGCTCCGTCATGTCCTCGGCCGTGGAGGCTCCTCGGTGGTCTACGCCGCGCGCGACGAGCGCGGCGTCGACCTCGCCGTGAAGCTCCTCGACCCCGAGCCCGATCACCGCGCCGTGGAGCGCCAGCGCATGCTCCGCGAGGCGCGCCTCACGCGGAGCCTCCGTCACCGGAGCATCGTCACGGTTCGAGACGCTGGGGAGCTCGCGGACGGTCGCGCCTACCTCGTGATGGAGCGCCTCAAGGGGCGCACCGTCGCCGATCGGATGGGCGGCGTGTTCTGGATGCCGATGGACGACGTGCTCGCGATCGCGAGCCAGCTCCTCGAGGCGCTCGACTGCGCGCACGAGGTCGGGATCGTGCATCGCGACGTGAACCCTGCGAACGTCTTCCTCCTCGACGGGGACGAGGTGCGGATCAAGCTCATCGACTTCGGGATCGGACGCGATCTCGGCAACCCGCAGAGCCGCGTGACCCAGCCCGACGTGGTGGTCGGGACGCTCGGGTACATGGCGCCCGAGGCGCTGCTCGGCGACGAGCCGACCGTGCGCTCGGACGTGTACGGCGCGGGTGCGACCATCTACGAGATGCTCACGGGGGTGCCGCCCCACCAGATCCGCGCGGGCGACGTGCGCGCGGTCCTGTGCGCGATGCTCGAGCCGATCGAGCCCGTGGCTGCGGTCCGGCCCGCGGTGCCGGGCGCGCTCGGCGAGGGCGTGATGCGCGCGCTCTCGAGCCGGCCCGGGGATCGCCACGAGAGCGTCCGCGACATGGCGCATGCGTGCGAGCTCTGGTCGCTCGCGGCGTGACGCAGTCGCGCTAGCCTTCGCCGGGCATGCGTCCTTGGCCTCTCGTCGCGCTGGTGTGCGCGTGCGCCGCTCCGCGCGCGGTCGCGGACAAGGCGAGCCATCCGGGTCGGCCCCCCGACGTGATCGTCATCACCGTCGACACGCTGCGCGCCGATCGCCTGGGTGCGTGGGGCTACGCGAACGCGCGGACGCCGACGATCGACGGGCTCGCCGCCGGCGGGGTCCGGTTCGCCTCCGCGATGACCCCTCAGCCGCGCACCACCCCCGGGCTGGCCTCGCTCTGGACCGGGCTCTGGCCGCACCACCACGGCGCGCGGGAGGTCCACTTCCCGCGGCGCGACGGGACGATGATCTCGGAGGTGCTGCGCGCGCGCGGGTACGCGACGCGCGCGATCAGCGCGAACGCCGCGGCGAGCGCCGTCACGCGGCTCGACACCGGCTTCGATCGCTTCGAACAGCGATCCGGCGAGGAGGCGAGCGCCGTCACCGACCTCGCGATCGAGCTCGCCGACGCGCCCGAGGACGTCCCGCTGCTCCTCTGGGCCCACTACTACGACCCCCACGCGCCCTACGCGCCCCCCGCCGCCGCGAGCCCTCCGCCGTACGAGGCGTGCTCCGAACTGCAGCGCGAGCGGCGCTGGAACGAGGCGCTCTCGAACCGGAACGGCGTGTCCGCGGCCGTGCTCCCCGAGTGCGCGCGCGCGTACGACGCCGAGGTCGCGTGGGCGGACCGCCACATCGCGCGCCTGCTCGAGCACCTCGGGGCCGCGGGGCGGCTCAAGCGCGCGTTCGTGGTGTTCACCTCCGATCACGGCGAGGGGATGGGCGAGCGCAACCTCTGGTACGAGCACGGCCCGAACGTCCACGGCTCGAACCTCCACATCCCGCTCTCGATCGGGGGGCCCGGCATCGCGGGCGGCCGCGTCGTCGAGGATGGTGCAAGTCTCGTGGACGTCGCGCCGACCCTCTACGAGCTCCTCGGGATCCCCGCGGCGGATCGCCCGGCCGCGGACGGGGCGAGCCTCGCCGCGGTCCTCCGGGGGGAGGCGTCCGCGCCGCGCCTCGTCCACGCGGAGTCGGCGGACGCGCTCACCCCCTTATACGGCGAGACGCTGATCTCGGGCCGCGCGGGGCTCGGCTACTGCCTCAACGGCCCGCGCTTCGCTTTCTGCTGGGTCGACCGGAACAGCGCGCCGACGCTGCACGATCGGGCCGCGGATCCCGACCACCTCGTGGACCTGGCCGCGCAGCACCCCGAGGAGTACGCGGTCCTGCGGACGGCGCGCTCGCGCTGGGCGCCCACCGGGGGCGCCGAGCGCGCGGTCAGCGACGGGCGCTACAAGCTGCTGCAGCGGCCGCGGATCGAGGGTGGCTACGCGGAGACGCTCTACGACCTCTCGGTCGACCCCGCCGAGGCCGACGACGTCGCCGCGGCGCACCCCGAGATCGTCGAGCGCCTCCGCGCCGCGCTCGAGCCATGGGAGCGCGACATGCGCGGCCGCGCGCCCGTCTCCCTCTCCCCCGAGCAGGAAGCGGCGCTGCGCGCGCTCGGCTACATCGAGTAGCGCGGGCACCTCGCGAGGATCACGAACCACGGCCGGACCCCATCGTGCACGTCCTCGCGGCAGTACCCCTCCCGCCGCCGCGCCTCGATCACGTCGGGGCGCGCCGAGGTGGTGACGAGGAACGTCGGCGGCCGCGCGCGCAGCGCCCGAGCGTGCTCGTCGCGCCACGCGGGCAGGGCTCCGTCCATCGCCTCGGGCGGCACGATGAAGCGCGACGTGCAGCGCAACCCGGTGAGCTGGTGGATCGCGCCGAAGTAGCCGTGCACGCAGAGCGTGTCCCCGGGGCGGCGCCGCGCGCGGATCCGCGCGGCGACCTCGGCCTGGCGCGCGTAGCAATCGAGGCGCGGATGGTTGCCGACGTAGGCCGCGCGCCGATCCGCGATCGAGATCGCGCCGCGGCGCTGGCCCACGAACGCGGCCCACTCGGCCCGGTAGCCGTGGCCCGGGGTCGAGAGCCACGCGGGCCCGGCGAGGAAGGTGGCGGCGGCGAGCAGCGCGATGATCGCAAATGAAATTGCGGGATGCCGCGGGGCGAGGGCGCGCGCGCCGAGGAACAGCCCGAGGGCGAGCGCCGGAGCCAGCGGCAGCCAGTGGTACTCGAACGACGGGAGGACGGCGCGATCCTGCACCACCACCGAGCCCAGCGCGCACAGCATGGCGAGGAGCGCGGCGACGGTGGTGGCGACCGCGGACCGATCCCGGCGGAGCAGCGCCGCGACCGCCGCCGCGCAGGCCGCGCCGAAGCCGGCGAGGATCGCGAGCCCGCCGTGGGCGACGCCGGACCAGCCCTCGGAGGCGGACGCCGCGTCCGCGCCGGCCGCCGCGTAGCGCAGGATGAGCTCGACCATCACCTCTTGGAACGCGCCCCACGCCCCGCCCACCACGAACGGCAGGATGGTGAGCGCCAGGACGAGCGCGACGCCCCCCGTGTACGCGAGGGCTCCGATCCCCGCGTCGCGCCAGGCGCGCCGATGCAGCGCGAGCGCGACCACGGCCGCGCCGAAGACCACACCGCTCAGCGCCGCGACGTGCTTGAAGGTGACCGCGACGCAGGCGATCGCGCCGGCGGCGAAGGCACGGCGCGCGCTCACGACCCCGCGCGGCGCGCGCACCACGGCCCACGCGGCCGTCAGCATGAGCGTGCCCTGCCAGAGATCGGGGTGGCCCAGGGCGTTCCAGTCGAAGAGCGTGTACGTCACCGCCGCCGTCGCGATCCACGCGGCGCCCAGCTCGCCGGGCCGGCGCGGCCCCCCGCCGGGCGCGCGGAAGGTCGCGATCGCGGCGCCGGCGACGAGGACGAAGATCAGGTCCACGATCCGCACCGAGCGCTGGTGATCGCCGAAGAGCGCGATGCTCGCGGCGTGAACGGCGAAGACGCCGGGGGGCTTCGTGCTGACCCCCGACACGAACGGGAGCTCTCCCTCGAGCCAGCGCTGGCCGATGTACCAGTGGATCGGCTGGTCCATGCCAAACGGGTAGTCGAGCGAAGGGAGCGCGTACGCGACGGCCGCGATCGCGCCCAGGACGTCGAGCCCGGCCACGCGCAGGACCTGCCCCGCTCGCCCGAGCCTCGTGGTGGCCCGCCCGTCGTCGCCGACGGGCCTCACGCGCCCGCGGTGCCGGCGTCGCGGAGCGGGCGCGCGGGGGACTCCTCGCGCGTGGGCTCGACCTCGCCGCGCTCGTCGGGCACGTCGTCCCGCGGCGGCGCGCTCGCGTCGGGGACGCGACCCTCGGCGACGATCTCGCTCCGCACCGAGAAGCTGGGCTCGCGCGCGCGCGTGCTGTTGATCATCTCGCCGAGGAGGCCGGTCGAGAAGAGCTGCACGCCCACCATGATGAGGAGCAGGCCGAGGAAGAGCAGCGGGCGCTGGCCGATCCCGGTCCCGAGGAACCAGAGGACGGTGAGGTAGGAGAGAATCGCGAAGCCGACGCCGAACATCAGCGTGCCCGCCCAGCCGAAGAGGTGGAGCGGCCGGCGGCCGTAGCGCGTCAGGAGGATCACCGTCAGCAGATCGAAGAACCCGCGCGCGAAGCGCTCGCCGCCGAACTTCGAGCGGCCGTGCTTGCGCGGGTGGTGCTTCACGTCCACCTCGCCAACCGCGTAGCCGCGCGCGTCGACGAGCACCGGGATGTAGCGGTGGAGCTCGCCGTAGAGCGCGAGGTCCGCGATCGCCTCGCGCCGGTACGCCTTGAAGCCGCAGTTGAAGTCGGCGAGCCGCAGGCCGGTGAGGGTACGGACCACGAGGTTGAAGAGCCGCGACGGGGCGGTCTTCGTGATCGGGTCGCGGCGTGGCCACTTGCGCCCGCTCACCACGTCGAGGTCACGCGCCTCGAGCGCCTCGAGGAGCCTCGGGATCTCGTCGGGATCGTCCTGGAGATCCGCGTCCATCGTGACGACGATGCGTCCGCGCGCGCGCCGGAACCCCGCGTCGAGCGCGGCCGACTTCCCGAAGTTGCGTCGCAGGCGGACGATCCCCACCGCCGGGTCCGCGGCGGCCAAGCGCTCGACGATCGCGGCGCCGCCGTCGGTCGAACCGTCGTCGACGAACACGAGCTCCCACGGCTCTCCGTGTGCGTCGAGCACGCGCGCCACGCGCTCGTAGAGCTGCTCGAGGGTCCCCGCCTCGTCGAGGAAGGGGACGACGACGCTGATGCCGAGATCCATGCGGGCGCCCGAAGGCTGGCTTGTAGTACGGCCCTCGGGCGCCGTCGAACCCTCAGCCTCGCTCCGTGCCTCGGCGCGTGCGGACGAGGCGCAGAAGCGCGATCGCGGCCACCACGACCGCGGTCGTCATCACCCAGTCCCGCGGCGCGAAGGGGGACAGCATCGCGTGGTGCAGCGCGAGCGCGAACGCGACCCACGCGAGCCGGTGGAGCGGCTTCCAGAGGCTCGCGATGCGCAGGCGCGCGACGAGCCGCGGGAAGCTGGTCAGCCAGAGCGCCGCGAGGACCGCCCACGCGAGGAGGCCGCTGCGGATCCAGGAGAGTGTCAATGTGACTTGCCATGCATCGGCGAGCCACGTCGCGAGCGCGAGGCCCCCGTGGAGCGTCGCGAGGGCCGCCGCGGAGATGCCGAGCGCGCGCCGGACCGCCGTCACCTGCCTCTGCGTCGCGCGCCCGAGGCGCACGAGCACGGCGCCGATCGGGGTCGCGCACAGCGAGAGCCCGAGGCCGATCATCGCGCACCAGGCGGTCCCGCGGATCCACGCGAGGTCGCGCTCGATCGCCCACTCGCGGCCGGCCCCGAGCGCGATCGCGAGCGTGGCCCCCGCCGCCGCGAGGCCGTACGCCGCGAAGGGGAGCCGGCGCGCCGCGTCCGTCACAGGCCCTCCAAGAAGTGGACGAGGTCGCCGAGCTCCGCGTCAGAGAGCTCCGCGTGGTGACCGTGCCGCGCGTCGGGGTCGTGCTCGCGCAGGACGCCCTCGATCGTGAGCGCGCGCCCGTCCACGAGGTAGGGGGCGCTCGCGCCGAGGCCGAGGAGGCTCGGCGTGTCGAGCTCGTCCGAAGCGTGGCGCTCGGTCTCGCGCGGGAACAGCGTCGCGACGGGGTGCTGCCCGAGGTTCGTGAACGCGGGGAACGTGTGGCACACCGGGCAGCGCGCGCGCACGAACGCGTCGAGCCCCCGTCCCTCGCGCGCGGGGTCGCGCCCTTCGAGCTGGCGCGGCGGCGTCGCGCGCGGGAGCGAGCCCATGTAACGATCGAGCGAGGTCCGGCGTCCGCCCTGGTGGCGCAGGAACCCGCGGTAGAGCGTCTGCGAGAGCTCGTCGAGGCTCCCGAGGAACGGATAGCCTCCGTCGCGCAGGTACGGAGGCGTGCCGGCGATCCCGCGTGTGTCGAGCGTGGCGACGTGCGTCTTGTCGCCGATGTTGTGGACCGCTCCGTCCGAGCCCTCGTGGAGGTGGCACGACTGGCAGCTCACGCCGGACCGCGTGGCCTCGTAGAACACGCGCTCACCGATGCGCGCCTGGAGCGCGAGGGGATCGTCGCGGAGGAGCTCCTGATCCGACGGGGCCAGGCGCACGAGCGCGCGGCGGTCGCCGGCCGCGCTGAAGATCCCGACCGTACCATAGCAAGCGGAGCTGACGGCGAAGCGGCCACCCTCGAGGGCCACCGCGGAGACCGGGGCCGCGACCGGGTGCTCGCCCAGGAGGAAGCGCCGGGGTGTGCTCGCCCCGTCGATGCGCCACACGTCGTCGGTCCCCGCGAAGGCCACCCAGCGCGCGCCATCGGGGGCCACGTCGATCCCCATCGGTGAGGCGCCGACGTCGACGTCGCCCGGAGCGCGCTGGCGCGGCGTGCGATCCGCGGTCAGCGTCGCGTCGTCGATCGCCCCGCGCGCGACGTCGACGGTCACGAGCTGGTCGCGCACGAAGTGGTTGCCGAGGTGCGGCGCGCCGTCGAGCGCGAGGTCCGTGACGGCGACGATCACTCGCGCCCCGTCGGAGGTCATCGTCACCGCGGGGCGGCCCAAGAGGAGCGGCTCGCCGGCGGCGCGTCCGTCGCGATCGAAGCGGTGGAGCGCGGCCGGCTGGCG
>JAYRVK010000373.1:0-16119 GCA_041918555.1 Sandaracinaceae bacterium | reverse complement strand
GGGCCGGACCTTGTCGCCGTCGTAGACGTAGTGGACCGCGAGGACGCGCTCGCCCGAGGGCGCGCGCAGCACGTCGGGCGCCGCCGCGAGCTCCGTCACCGCATACCCGTCGCGCGCGAGCGCGAGACGCGGCTCGACGCGGTACACGTCGCCCAGGCGCGTGAAGCGCCCGGGGGCGTCGACCTCCCAGCCGGCCTCGGCCAACGGCTGGATCGACACGTCGAGGTCCGCCTCGAGCGCGCCGGGTGGGAAGAACAGCCCGAAGCGCCCGTCCTCGCTCCAGGCCCAGCCCCCCTCCGCGGCGGAGATCCGGGTGGTCCCCGGCGACGTGCACGCCGCGAGGAGGAGCAACGAAAACAGACATGAACCGCGTTCCACCGACGGGACGTACGCCCCGGCCCGCCCGCGGCTACTCGTCCGAGTCCGGGCATCGAGCCGGAGGGGCGAGGAGGCGAGATGGTGCGACCGCTCCGCGGCCGCGAGAGGTACGCCAGGGATCTCGCCTTCGACCTCCAAGCTCTCGGCACGACTCTCGCGACCTCAGGTCGTCGCGATCGGACCGCGCCGCGCGAGCCCCTCGAGCAGCAGCATCGCCACCCCGATCGCCACCAGCGCGTCGGCCACGTTGAAGATCGGCCAGCTCCCGCCCCACGGATAGTGGACCTGGATGAAGTCGACGACGCCGCCGCGCAGCCGATCGAGCCCGTTCCCGAGCGCGCCGCCCGCGATCACCCCGAACGCGAGCGCGCGCCAGCGCAGCTCGGGCTCGCGGATCACCACCACGAAGAGCGCGATCACCACCGCGATCGAGAGCGCGCCGAAGAGCGCGCGCACCCACCCCCGATCGCCGACCACGCTGAACGCGGTGCCCTCGTTGTAGGCGAGCGTGAAGTCCACCGTGCGCTCCACGATCGTCATGGAGCGTCCGGGCCGCTCCGACAGCGTCTCCTCGGCCCAGTGCTTCGACGACCGATCGCAGCCGCCCCCGAGGATCGCGGCGCAGAGGAACAGCGACGCGGAGATCGCGACGCGGCGGACGGAGCTCGTCATGCCGACGAGGATGACATGGAGTCAGCGGTAGGGCCGGCCCTCGCGCGCGTAGGCCGCGGCCGAGCGGAAGAGGTTCCTGGCCATCAGCCCCTCCTCTTCCTCCGCGCGCGCCTCGTAGATCGCGGCGACGCGCCGCTGCACGTCGGGATCGGCCGGGCTCGCCTCGAGCGCGAGATCCGCGAGGCTCCCCGCGAGCCGCGCGTCCCCGCGCGACAGCAGGTCCTCGGCCCGGCGGAGCAGCGCGCCGCTCCCGCCGGCGAGGCGCGCGATCTCCGTCGCGAGCTCGTCGCGCGGCGGCGGCTTGAGCTCGCTCGGCCGGCCCGACCACCAGCCCCCGTAGTAGCGGATCACGTTGCGGATGATGAACTCGGCGTCGTCGTAGACGTTCTGCAGCCACGGCGAGTCGCTGATCGGCAGCGCCACGCGGTGCACGATGTCGACGTGCGGCGGCGAGCCCTCGTTCATCGCCTCGAGCACTTGCTCGACGATGTCGTCGAGGAACGCGGCGGTCTCGAGGAGCATCCGCTGGATCTTCCCGGGATCGTCGATCACCGGGCCGCCGTGGCCCGGGCACATCACGCGCGGCTCCTTGGCCGCCATCGCGCGCAGCCCCGCGGCCCACTCCCACGGGTAGCGCTGCACCTTCTGCGGGTTGCCCGCGTTGGGCACCGCCCAGATGAAGAGATCGCCCGGGCACAAGACGCCGCGATCGGGGCAGAAGATCCAGCTGTGATCGTCGGTCTCGCCCGGGCAGTGGTGCACCTCGAAGCGCACGCCGCCCACCGTGAGATCGACCCGCGTCTCGTAGGTCTCGGTCGGCGGGAGCGCGGGCGGGCCGAACGTCGCGTAGTCCTCCGCGTGCTCCTCGCTCGACGCGCGCACCGTCCCGCCGAACTGCCGCGCGTTGATCGCGACGTTGTGCCCCGCGGTGCGCTGGTAGCGCGCGAAGCGCGCCGGCATCGCGCGGTGCGCGAGCACGCGCGGCGCGGGCTGCCCCTCCGCGAGGAACGACCTCAGCCCGAACGCGTGATCGACGTGGCCCTGCGTGAAGATCGCCGTGTGGATCGGCGCCTTCGTGCGCGCGCGGATCATCGACGCGAGCATCGGACCAAGGCGCGTGAGCCCGGAGTCGACGAGCACGATCCCCTCGTCCGTCTCGAACGCGGTCACCCCGGAGAACACGCTCGCGAACCACGTGCGGGGCGCGACCTCGAGCGGACCACCCGACCAGAAGAACTTGGCCTCCTCGGGGGTGCGGCCCGCGTTCTTGGTGAAGAGCGACATGACGTCCATGCGCGCGATCGACCACGAACGCCGGCCGGCCGCAAGCCCGCGCTTTGCGTTCCGCGGCCGGCGTGAGATGACACGCTCGCGATGGACCGGAGCGGCACGACGCTGGTGCGCGGGATCGCGGCGGTGGGCGCCGGGCTCCTCGTCGCGCTCGTCGTGCTGCCGATCGTGGCCCTCGCCCTCACCGTCGGCGCCGCCGACTTCGAGGCCGCGGTCGCGCACGGGCTGTGGGAGGCGCTCTGGCTGAGCCTGCGCTCGACGGGGCTCTGCGTCGCGATCCTCGTCGCGCTCGGGACGCCGCTCGCGTGGTGGATCGGGCGCGAGCGCGGCGGCCTCGCGCGCGCCGTCGAGGCCCTCGTGCGCCTGCCCGCGGTGACGCCGCCCGCCGTGGCGGGCGTCGCGCTCCTGTCCGCGTTCGGGCGGCAGGGTCTGTTCGGCGACACCCTCGCGGCGCTCGGGGTGAGCCTGCCGTTCACCCCCGCCGCCGTGGTGATCGCGCAGGTCTTCGTGGCCACGCCCTTCTACGTCCTGCCGCTCGCGTCCGCGTTCCGCGAGCTCGACGAGGACCTCCTCTGGACGGCGCGCAGCCTCGGCGCGACGCCCGCGCGCGTGTTCGCGCGCATCTCGCTCCCGCTCGTGATGCCCGCGCTGCTCGGCGGCCTCGCGATCGCGTGGGCGCGCGCGCTCGGTGAGTTCGGCGCGACCCTCGTGTTCGCGGGGAGCCTCGAGGGCGTCACGCAGACCCTGCCGGTCGCGATCTACACGACGATGGAGGGCGACCTCGGCCCCGCGCGCGCCATGGCCCTCGTGCTCCTCGCGTTCGCGCTCGTGCTCTTCCTGGCGCTGCGCTCCGCGCCCCTCGCCCGCGCGGTCGGGAGCCGGCCCTGATGCTCGAGGTCCGCGCGGGGGGCGAGCTCGGGGCCTTCGTGCTCGACGTCGACGTGAGCTGCGCCGGCGTCACCGCGGTGATGGGCCCGAACGGCGCGGGCAAGACCACGCTGCTCCGCGCGTGCGTCGGCGCAGTCCAGCCGACCCGCGGCCGGATCGTGCTCGGGGCGCAGACGCTCTTCGACGAGCACGGCGTCGACGTCCCGCCCGAGGATCGCTACGTCGCGTACGTCCCGCAGGGCCTGGGCCTCTTCCCGCACCTCAGCGCGCTCGAGAACGTCGCGTTCGCGTGCCGGCGTGGGAGCGCGCGCGACCGCCGCGGGGCCGCGATCGATCGGCTCGCCGCGCTCGAGGTCCTCGACGTCGCGGATCGGCTCCCCCGCGAGCTCTCCGGCGGCCAGCAGCAGCGGATCGCGCTCGCCCGCGCGCTCGCCGCCGAGCCACGGCTGCTCTTGCTCGACGAGCCGCTCTCCGCGCTCGACCCGACCTCGCGCCCGCGCATGCGCCGGTTCCTCGCGCGCTGGTTCGACGCGACGGGGCTGCCGGCCCTCGTGGTCACCCACGATCCGGCCGACGCGGTCGAGCTCGCGCGCGCGGTGCTCGTGCTCGAGGGGGGCCGGGTCACGCAGCACGGGCTGATCGAGGAGGTCTCGGTCCGGCCGGCCACCGAGTTCGTGGCCGCGCTGACCGCCGGCCTCATCGAGCGCCCGACCTCCTCGGTCCCCCCGCCCTCCGTGGTCTCCGAGGACGAGTAGGGAACTTCCCCGGCGCGGCGCGGTCGAACGCGCCGTGCGCACCCTCCTCCTCTCTCTGTTCTTCTTGGCCGCTCCCGCGAGCGACGCCCTGGCTCAGGACACGCCGCGCTGCCGCGCGGTCCGACCCGGCTTCGTCGAGTGCGACGAGACCCGCGTCACGGCGAGCGTACCGGAGTCGTTCGTCGTGCTCACGCGCGCGCGCGTCCGGCACGACCTGCCGCCGCTGCGCCGCGATCTCGTCCGCGAGGTCGCGCGCACCGTCCGCCGCAGCCCGTTCTGAGCGGCTCGGCGTTGTCCCTGACCGGTGCTCCGTGCGATAACCCGCGCGCGGATGAGCACCGACGGCTACGCAGACGACGACGACGCGCCGAAGGCCCGCCTCGAACGACGGTTGACCGGCGGCGGCACGCTCGCGGTCGAGGTGGCGGGCACCGACGACGACGAGGCGACCGCCGAGCGCGCGCTCGCGGCGGCGGGCGCCGCGGTGGATCGACGCCCCGCCCCCGACGCGTTCGACGGGGAGATGGAGGGCTACGCGGGCATCGTCGGCGGCAGCCCCGCGATGAAGGCGCTCTTCCGGATGCTCGATCGCATCAAGAACAGCGACGCGACGGTGCTCGTGCTCGGCGAGAACGGGACCGGCAAGGAGCTCGTCGCCAAGGCCATCCACGCGCAGTCGCGCCGCGCGCGCGAGGCGTTCGTCGCGACGAACTGCTCCGCGTTCAACGACAACCTCCTCGAGAGCGAGCTCTTCGGGCACCGGCGCGGCGCGTTCACCGGCGCGGTCGCCGACAAGCCGGGCCTCTTCCAGGTCGCCGACGGCGGGACGTTCTTCATGGACGAGGTCGGCGACATGTCGCCGGCGCTGCAGGTCAAGTTGCTGCGCGTGCTCCAGGAGGGCGTGTTCATGCCGGTCGGCGGCACCGACACGAAGAAGGTCGACGTGCGCATCGTCGCGGCGACGAACCGCGAGCTCGCCGAGATGGTGAAGGTCGGCGCGTTCCGCGAGGACCTCTACTACCGGCTCCACGTGGTGAGCCTGAAGGTCCCGCCGCTCCGCGAGCGCAAGGAGGACATCCCGCGCCTCGTCGCCCACTTCCTCGCGCGGCTCGGCGCGCGCGACGGACGCAAGAAGATCCTGACGCAGCGCGCGATGACGAGCCTCGCCGGCCACGACTGGCCGGGCAACGTGCGCGAGCTCGAGAACGAGATGGAGCGCGTCTGGGTCCTCTCGGGCGACGAGACCGTGATCGACGAGGACCTCCTGAGCCCGAGCGTGCGGCGCCGCCGGCCCGCCCCGGCCCCCGCGCCCGCGCCGAGCGCCGCGCCGATCGCGAGCGGTGCCGCGAGCGCGCCGGGCGAGCTCCCGATGGCCTCGCTGCCCGACGCCGTCGAGGCGCTCGAGCGCCAGATGATCACGAACGAGCTCCGCAAGAACCGCGGGAACAAGACGCGCACCGCGGAGGCGCTCGGCATCAGCCGCCGCAACTTGATCCGCAAGGTGCAAGGCTACGGCCTCGAGGACGCGGGGCGCCGTTCGCACGGGACCGACTGATGCGGCAGCTCGTGCTCCTGGCCGACGCCGATCCGTTCAACCTCCGCCTGCTCGAGGAGCTCTGCACCGAGGCGGGCTTCGAGCTCGTCACCGCGAGCGACGGGAGCGGCGTGCTCGGGCTCATCGCGCGGCAGCGGCCCGCGCTCGTCGTGCTCGACGCGCAGCTCCGCACCGACGACGGCGCCGACGTGCTCGAGGTCCTCTCGTCCGATCCCGCGCTCGCGCACATCCCCGTCCTGCTCGCGACCGACCACGACGACGAGGACGCGCGCCGGCGCGGCATCGAGCGCGGCGCCGCCGACTTCGTCACGCGCCCCTACCGCGTGTTCGAGGTCGAGCGCCGCGTGCGCAACCTGCTCCGGCTCGCCGCCGCCGAGGACCTCGCCGAGCGCGCGCGGAGCACGCTGTCCTCACCGCCCGTCGAGGGCCCCGATCCGCTGACCCACGCGGGCGGCGCCGCGCAGCTGCGCATGACGCTCGACTACGAGGTCACGCGCGCGGTGCGCTACGGCGCCCCGCTCACCTGCGCGGTCCTGCGGATCGCGAACCTCGACGCGATCGTCGCGGCCTCGGGAGAGGACACCGGGGTTGGCCTCGTCCTGCAGCTCGCGGGCAACCTCCGGCGCGCGATCCGGAGCATCGACCACCTCTTCCGCTCGGACACCGACGAGTTCACGCTCGTCCTGCCCGAGACGTCCGGCGACGGCGCGGAGGTCGTCGTCGGGCGCCTCCGCGACGAGGCGCGCGACGGCGCGCTCGGCGGCGTCGGCATCGAGCCGCCGCCCGCGCTCTGGCTCGGGATCGCGTCCGTCGGCGCGGCTGGCCCGATCGCCGACGGCGAGGCGCTCCACCGGGCGGCGCGCGACGCGCTCGCGCCGCTCCTCGCACGGACCCGTTGATCGAGCCCGCCCCGATCGGGTATGGGGTGGCCGTCATGACCAACCCCACCGCTACGTTCGAGACCACCCTCGGGTCGTTCCAGGCCGAGATCTTCGTCGACCAGATGCCCATCACGGGCGGCAACTTCGTGCGCCTCGCGAAGGAAGGCTTCTACGACGGCCTGCACTTCCACCGAGTGATCCAGAACTTCATGTGCCAGTTCGGGTGCCCGCACAGCAAGGACCCGAAGAGCCCGCGCGCGGGCACCGGCCAGTCGCCCTACGGCTCGATCCCCGACGAGCACCCCGCGAACGTCCGGATCTCGAACGAGCCCGGGACGCTCTCGATGGCGAACGCGGGCCCGCAGTCGGGCAGCTCCCAGTTCTTCATCAACACGAAGCACAACGCCTACCTCGACTACTTCAGCCCCGGCGCGTCGAAGCACCCGGTGTTCGGGCGCATCACGCAGGGCATGGACGTCGTGAACAAGATCGAGTCGGTCGAGACCGACGCGCGCGACCGGCCGGTCACGCCGGTCCAGATGATCAAGATCACCGTCACCTGAGCGAGCGGCTCAGTCGCAGCGCTGGCCCCAGCTCTCGAGGAGCGGGCGCACCTCGGCGATCGCCGGGTGGTCGTGCGCGATGCGGCAGAACCGCTGGTAGTCCTGGATCGCCGCGTCGCGGCGGCCCATGAGGTCGTAGCACTCCGCCCGACGGCGGAGCGCGATCGCGGGCGCGCCGGCCTGGATCGCGCGATCGAGGGTGGCCACGCACCGCGCGGGGTCACCCTCGTCGCGGGCCTGACGCGCCTCCTGCAGCAGCGCGCGCACGGGATCGAGCGGCGGATCCGGCGTCGTCGCGGGCGCGGGATCGACCGGCCGTCGCGCGCGCCGTCGGGGCGGCGGATCCGGCCGGACCACCGGCGTCGCGACAGGGGGGGGGGACGGAGGCGGAGCGACCGCGACGCTCGCGTCGAGCGTGCTCGGGACGGGGGCCGGGAGCAGCTCGGGCGAGACCGCCTCGGGCTCCTCGTGCGCGGGCGGATCGTCCTCGCCCGCGCCGCGCCACGACAGCGCCACGATCACGAGGCCCGCGCTCGCGGCGCCCGCGAGGAGGGCGCCGAGCACGAGCAGCGCGCGAGCCAGCGTAGAGCTCGACCGCGGCGGTGCCGGCGCGGGGCGCGGCGCCGCGGGCAGCCCCGAGCCGGTGCGCTCCATCATCGCCGTCGCGGCGACCACGCGCGGCGCGGGCGCGACGGGGACCGGGGTGTCGGGGATCGGCTCGATGGGCGCCTCGCGCGTCCGGGGCATCTCCCGCCGCGGCGCGCCGGGCGGGGCGAGGCGCTCGTCCGACGGAGCGATCACCACCGGCTCGGCCATCGCGGGCGGCACGACGCCGCCGGGCGAGGCGCCCATCTCGCGCGTGCCGCTGCCCGTCTCCGGGATCGAGCGCCGCTTGCCGGGCGGCGGCTCCGCAGCCGCGCCCATCTGCGGGAGCCCGGAGAAGGTGCCGAGCTTCAGCGAGCCGGAGATCTCGTCGGGGGGGGGCGGCGGCGGCGGGTTCGTGCCGGGGACGCCAGGCGACTCCTCGGGCCGCTCGCCGAGGAAGCGCGTCGGCATCCCGCGCCGCTGCATCCGGCGGACGGCCGCGACGCCGCCGACCGCGTCGATGTACGCCTCGGCGAGCTGCATCGCGTTGTCGAAGCGCGCCGCGCGCACCTTCGACATCGCGCGCATCACGACCGCCTCGACGTCCGCGGGCACGTCGGGCCGCGCCGCGCGGAGCGGCACGACCTTGCCGTTGAGGATCGCGATGATGAGGTCGGTCGGCGTGGACGCGAGGAACGGCGGCTTGCCCGCGAGCGCCTCGTAGAGGATCACACCGAGCGCGTAGATGTCGACGCGCGGATCGACGTCGTGCTCCGCGCCGAGCTGCTCGGGGCTCATGTAGCGCGGCGTGCCGAGCACCTCGCCGGTCTGCGTGAGGCGCTTGCCGCCGAACACCTTCGAGATCCCGAAGTCGAGCAACTTGACTTGCAGTCCCTTGTCCGTCGGGCAGAGGAACACGTTGTCGGGCTTGAGGTCGCGGTGGATGATCCCCTTGCCGTGCGCCGCGTGGAGGCCCGCGCACGTGCCGGCCACGATCGGCGCCAGCTCCTGCGGATCGAGCGGGCCGCGGCGCAGGCGGTCGCCGAGCGTCTCGCCCTCGAGGAGCTCCATCACGAGGAACACGGCGCCGTCGTCGAGCTCGCCCCAGCGCTCCATGTGGACGATCGCCGGGTTGTCGATCTCCGAGAGGAGCTGGCCCTCGCGCTTGGTGCGCTCGACCGCCTCGGGGTTGCTCGCGACGTCGGGGTGCAGGACCTTGAGCGCCACGCGCCGCCCGGTCGCTCCGTCGAGCGCGCGGAAGACCTCGGCCATCCCGCCCTCGCCGAGCTTCTCCTCGATCGTGTAGCGATCGAGCAGGACCGTCCCGGGCGCCAGCGCCGTGGGCGGCCGGCGTCGCGCGGCGCGGCTCACGGCTGGGGTCCCGAGGCCGAGGTCATGCGGAATAGTACTGGATACCCACCTTCACCACCCACACGACGATCGAGACGATCGAGAGCCCGATGGCGATCTTCTCCGCGTGCAGCCGGTCGAGCGTGTCGATCACGGGCAGCTTCTTGACGATCCCGTAGAGGGACATCGGCACGATGGCCGCCGTCGCGAGGAAGAGGAGGATGCCGAACGGGTTCGCGTGGAACGCGCCGAACACCTCGAGGCGGATCATGTGCGCGAAGGACGTGGTCAGCCCGCAGCCCGGGCAGGGGTAGCCCGTGTAGACGAGGAACCCGCAGGGCGGCAGCCCGAGCTGGGTGTGCGTGCCGTGTCCCTCGGGCGAGGGCGTGAGCAGGGCCGCGGTCACCAGGACGGAGAGCGGGCCCGCGAACAGGACCGCCCACGTCACGAGCGAGCTCCAGTCGCCCTGGCCGACGAGGTCGTCTCCGAAGATCCTACCGCGACCGCGGGGGGCCGCGGTCAGCGCGCTCGTGGGGGCGGCCTCGTCCATCGAGGTGAACTCAAACGCACCCGGTGCGGGTCGTCAAGCCGTGGTAGGAGAAGCCCTCATGCCTCGGTCCGCCCTCGCGCGCGTCACGCTGCGCCGCGCCCTCGACGCCGCGTACCTCCTGCGCGGTCCCCTCGCCGGCCCGCCGCCGAAGAACGACCGCGGGGTCGCCCTCGATCCGCAGTGTCACGTCCTCGTGTCGCTCCTCGCGCGGCGCGCGCGGCCGGGGCTCGACGAGCTCGGGGCGGTGCGCGCGCGCGAGGAGCTGCGGGCCCAGACCTGGCTCGCCGACCTGCCGAAGGAGCCGCTCCCGAGCGTCGAGGACCGCTCGATCCCCGGCCCCGATCACGAGCTCGCGATCCGGGTGTACACGCCGCGCGAGGGGCCCGACGCGCTCCCCGCCATCGTCTACTTCCACGGCGGCGGGTTCGTGCTCGGCGACCTCGACACCCACGACGCGAGCTGCCGGCACCTGGCGCGGCACGCGGGGGCGACGGTGATCTCCGTCGACTACCGGCTCGCGCCCGAGGATCCCTTCCCCGCCGGCGTCGAGGACTGCTGCGCCGCGTTCCTCTGGGTGTGCGCGCACGCGGCCGAGCTCCACGTGGACCCGGCGCGGATCGCGGTCGGCGGCGACTCCGCCGGCGGCAACCTCGCCGCGGTGGTCGCGCGCGAGATGCGCGACGCCGGCCACCCGCTCCCGGCCTGGCAGCTCCTCGTCTACCCGGCGACCGACCTCACCCGCTCGTGCGAGTCGCACCGCCTCTTCTCGGAGGGCTTCTTCCTGACCGAGGCCACCATGGACTGGTTCCTCGCGAGCTACCTGACGGACCCCGCGGAGGAGCGGGACCCGCGCGGCTCCCCGCTCGCGGCGCGCGACCTCGCGGGGCTCCCGCCCGCGCACGTCGTGGTGGCGGGCTTCGATCCCCTGCGCGACGAGGGCGAGGCCTACGCGCACGCGCTCATGGAGGCCGGCGTCCCGACGACGCTCCGGTGCTACGGCAGCCTCGTCCACGGCTTCTACGGGATGGGCGGGTTGGTCGAGTCGGCGCGCTGGGCCGCGGGAGACATCGCGGCCGCCGCGCGGCGCGCGCTGTGGCCCTGAGCGCGCGCGGGGGGGGCTCCGATCGCGCGCCGCGCGCCTCGGAGGGCCCGACGACGGCCCGAGCGCGTCCCCCGTGCGTCCCGGCCTCCCCGACGAGCTCCGCGCCGCGCGCGCGCGCGGTCACGCGGTCGTGCCGCTCGCGTCACACGCCGCATTCGTCGGGCTCGCCGCGCTCCGCGCCCCCCCCCGCACCGTCGCTCCAGGCCGAAGTGTACAAACAAGTCACATTGCAGGCCTTCGGCCGGCCGCGCCCGGCGGCGCACCGAAAAGAACGTGCCAGCGCAAATTCCGTATTGTGTGCTTCCGCGAACATGCTCACGCTTGGCCTCGAACCGGCTTTGACCCGGTCTGGACTCGTGGAGGCGCGGCCCCGATGGTCGCTTTGAGAATGTCTCCGTTACGGAGGAACGAATGCTTCACCCCTCGACCCGGCTGAGCTGGATCAGCGACGCGGTCGGTTATGGTGTGCGCGCCAGCCGGCGCATCCCGAAGGGCACCATCCTGTGGGCGCTCGACCCGCTCGATCGGGTCTTCGGTCCGCAGGAGGTGCAGCACCTCGGCGAGGAGCTCTGGCCCGTCCTCGAGACGTACTCGTACGTCAACGGGAGCGGCAAGCGCGTGCTGTGCTGGGACCACGGCCGCTTCATGAACCACAGCTGCGAGCCGGTGAGCCTGAGCCCGGGCGTCGACTTCGAGCTCGCGGTGCGCGACGTCGAGGAGGGCGAGGAGATCACCTGCGACTACAGCTCGCTGAACCTCGAGATGGATCTGGACTGCCTCTGCGGCTCGCCGGAGTGCCGCGGCACGATCAGCAGCCACGAGTTCGCGCAGCTCGCCCCGCTCTGGGACGAGCGGCTCCGCGCGGCCGTCGCGTTCGCGATGGAGGTCGAGCAGCCGCTGATCCCGTGGGTGGACGTGGAGGCCCTCGCCGAGTGGGCGCAGGATCCCGACCGCCTGCCGTCGGCGATCCGGCATCACTACCCGTTCCGCGACGCGGTCGCGACGCGGCCCCGCACCGCGACGCGGTGATTGGCCGAGGGGGCTGCTCGGCGCCCCCTCCCCCACGCGCCGCGCTCCGCGCGCGGGGCCCCCTCCCTCGTCCGAACGCGCTGCGCGAGTTCGCTCCCCACGCTCCGCGTGGGGGCCCCCTCGGCCGACGGCCGTCGCCGCGCGACGGCCTGGCCTCGGTTCGCTCCCACTCGACTGTGAACGCGGGGGACCAACGACGTGCGCGCGCGGCGTGGATCACGCGGGGCGGAGACGGCGGCCGACCGCGAGGGCGAGGAGGGCCAGCGCGACGATGAAGCGCGAGCCGTCGTGGGAGTCGTCGCCCGCGTTGCACGCGCAGCCCGGATCCTGGATGACGCCGACCTCTTCGGGGAGATCGGTCGTCGGCGTGGCGGGCGGCGGGTCGGGCGGGGTCAGCGGCAGGCAGCCGTCCGCGGTGCACACCTCGCCCTCGGCGCACGACGCGTCGGCGTCCTCGTCGACCGTGCCGTCGCAGTCCTCGTCCGTCGCGTCGCACGTCTCGGCCGCCGGCATCACGCCGCCGCCGCACGCGCCCCACGCTCCGTCCTCGCACGCCTGGGCGCCCACGGTGCACGCGCCCACGTCGGTGCCGCACGGCTGCGCGTCGCCGTCCACGCACGCGCAGCCCGGATCGACGGTGCCGTCGCAGTCGTCGTCGACGCCGTTGCACGCCTCGTCGGCGCCGGGGTGGACGGCATCGCTCGCGTCGTCGCAGTCGACGCGGGTCGGCGTCGGCGCGACGCCGGGCGCGGACGGATCCGAGCCGCAGGTCGTGTAGCCGTCGGCGTCGACGTCGTAGCCCTCGTCGACGGTCGCGTCGCAGTCGTTGTCGAGCCCGTCGCACATCTCCTCGGTGATGTCGCGCGCGATGGCGTCGAGCGCGGCGCGGAGCTCCACGAGGTCGTTCGCCTGCGAGTAGCAGTGGTTCGCCGCCGC
The DNA here is from genome assembly GCA_041918555.1 of Sandaracinaceae bacterium. Taxonomy (GTDB): domain Bacteria; phylum Myxococcota_A; class Polyangia; order Polyangiales; family Sandaracinaceae; genus JACKEC01. The sequence continues at coordinate 3,585 of JAYRVK010000373.1, read as the reverse complement.
GGGATCCGAGAGCGTCGCGTCGCAGCCGGGGAGCGCGGTGCCCGCCGCGATGGCCGCACGGTTCAGCGTGAGCGAGTCGACGCCGCCGCCGAAGCCGACCACGTGCACCGTGACGCCCGCGTCGCGCAGGCGCGTCACCGCGTCGACGGGCGTGAAGCGCGTGCTCGCCACGTAGGGATCGCACCACTGCCAGCCGTCGGTGATCAGGATCAGGTGGTTGCCGCCGGTCGCGAGCCGCGTCGCGTAGTGGTCGCGCGCCGCGTCGAGGGTCTGCGCCATCGGGGTCCAGTTGCCGCCGGTCGGCGGCGGATCGCCGAGCGCGGTCAGGATCGCGTCGGGGGCGTGCGTCCCGAATTCGATCGTCACCGCGCCGGGCTCGCAGCGGTCGGGGTACGGGAACACCTGGAGGCCGAAGGCGATCGAGTCGGCGTACGTGCTCGTCAGCTCGCCGATCGCCATCCGCGCCGCGTCCCACTTCGTGCCGCCGCCCGGCAGACCGCCGAGCATGCTCGAGGACTTGTCCACGCTGAGCAGGACCTGGGGCAGATCGCAGCGCTGCGCGTGCGCGCGCCCCGCGAGCGAGGCGCACAGCGCGAGGGAGAGGGTCAGCGAGCCGACGGCGAGACGCATGCCCGCGCGCATCGCACGCCGCGATCCACGGCGATTCGCTCGCGAAACGCGGCCTCGGGGTGGCCCGTGGAGTAGCCGCCGCGGCGGCCGGGCTGGCCTCTCGCGCCGCCACGGAAAGCGGCATCGGCCGTGACATCGGGCGCCGATGGCTGCTACGTTCAGCCTCGCCCCCGAGACACCATGGCTGCCTCACCGCTCCTCGGCTACAACACGAACGTCCGGCACCTCGGGAAGCTCTATCACATCCAGACCGAGGACTCGGGGAGCACGCACGGGCACATCTTCACGCACCTGTTCGCCGACGGCGGGCGGATCATCGCGTCGAAGAAGACCACGTACTCGCAGTACATCGACACGGCCCACTACCCGGGGGTCGTCAAGCAGCTGATGCGCGAGTCGCACAAGGCGATGTTCATCGCGCTCCGGGACGGACTCTTCGACGCCGACGAGGTGGCCGGCGCGAAGGCCATCGCGGCGATGGAGATCACCCTCACCGAGGAGGGCGCGAGCGAGTCGTCCCCGACGCCGAGCAGCCCCGGCATCGACGTCGACGCGCTCGAGCGCGCGGCGGAGGCCCGCCTCGCGGAGTCCGAGGCGGCGCGCCCGCCCTCGACCTCGCCGGGTCGCTACTCCGTCACGCAGCCGGCCTCGGTCACGCGGCGGTCGAGCGCCCCCTCGCGCCCGAACCCGCACGCCGACTCGATCTTCGGAGGCGACCTTCTGAGCGAGAAGAGCCTCGACGAGGTGATCTTGAGCTACCTCGCCGAGGACGTTCAGGAAGAGAGCTGAGCTCTCGCGCTCGAATCAACGGGTGTCGATCAATCGAGGGAGCCGCCGGCGACGCGCGTCGATCGAGCCCAGGCCGGCGCGCAGCGCCGGCCGTCGGGCGAGGGGGACCCATCGCCCCGCGATGGGGTCGAACGCGCGCCAGCGCGTTCGGACGAGGGAGGGGGCCCCGCGCGCGCGCACCACGCGCGTGGGGGAGGGGGCGCGCAGCCCCCTCGAAGATTCAGCCCAGGAGCTGCTGGAGCTTCGTCGCCTTCATGGCGTCGCCGCTCACCTTGAGCTTGCCCTGGAAGTAGAGCTGCATCGCCATCGCGGGGTTGTCGCTGATGGTCTTCCAGTCCTCAGCGCTAAGCTCGAGCGTGCAGTCCGCGTCGGCCTTCTCGCCCTCGTGCACGCCGACGTCGTCGCGGCAGTTGACCGTCCACGTCCCGCCGCCGTCGCCGGTGATCTTGAACACGAACACGGCGCCGATCTCTTTGGCGTTGTCGGGATCGCCCGAGATCTTGTCGGGGAGGTTCTTCGTGAAGTCGGTCGTCGCGTCGGGCATGCTGCCTCCGTTCGGGGGGTGGGGCGCTGAACGATGATTCAGCCGACGGGCATCTAGCCTTCCCTCGGGTGGCCTGTCAACCCGGCGCCGTTGACACCTCGCGCCGCAGGATTCATACGGGCGGGCATGGATCTGAAGAAGCTGGTCGCCAAGCAGGGCATGAAGCTCATGCAGGACCCCCGCGTCGCCAAGCTCATGCAGAACGAGCAGGTGATGAAGGGGCTGATGAAGGCGCTCGCCGCGCGGACGAAGGCCCAGGACAGCTTCGACGAGGTCGTGCAGAAGACCGCGAAGCGCCTCGGGCTCGTCACCAAGGAAGAGGTGCGCGAGCTGAAGCGCACGATGCGCAAGCTCGAGACGCAGCTCAAGAAGGCGCAGCGCGACGCCGAGAAGGCCAAGGCGTCCTCGGAGAAGTCGTCCGAGGCCGACTGAGTGCCCGGGCCCGTTGAATCGCGAGGCCCCGCGCGCGTCTCCCTCTGCGTGGCCCGGCTCCTCGCGCTCGTGCTGGTCGGTGCGCTCGCGCTTCCCGCCGGGCTCGAGGCGCAGGACGCGCCGCCGACCCGCGCGCAGATCGAGCAGGCGCGGACGCTCTTCGTGCGCGGTACGCAGCACTACCAGGCGGGGCGCCTGAACGAGGCGCTCGAGGACTTCCTCGGCGCGTGGCGGATCCTCCCCGGCCCCGAGCTCGCGTACAACGTGGCGCGCACCTACGAGCGGATCGCGGATCACAGCCGCGCGATCCAGTTCTACCGGCACTACCTCCAGCGCGCGGCCCCCGACGCGGCCGAGCGCGCCGACGTCGAGCGACGCATTCGGGCGATGGAGGACATCGCGCGCCGGCAGCGCGGCCAGATCCGCGAGCTCCCGCCGAGCCAGGACCAGCTCGCACAGGAGGCGCGCACCTTCTTCGAGCGCGGCGTGACGATGTACCGGCGCCGCCAGTACGAGGCCGCGATGGCCGCGTTCACCGCGGCGTACAACTTCACGCGCCCGAGCCCGCCCGCCGAGGTGCTCTACAACCTCGCGATGACCGCGGAGCGGCTCGAGCGGCGGCAGGACGCGATCGACTACTACCGCGAGTACGCGCGCACCCTCCCGCGCGACTCCGAGGAGCGGCGCGAGATCGACGCGCACGTCGCCGAGCTGCGGGCGCAGCCGTAGCGGTCGAGTGTATGCTGAGGCCCGTGCGTCTCCTGGCCTCTGTCGTGTTGGTGCTCGGGCTCCCGTGCCTCGCGTCCGCGCAGACCGCGCCCTCGCGCGAGCGCGTGCGCGAGCTCCTCTCGGGGATCGAGCACACGCCGAGCGACGCCGACTGGCAGCGCATCGGCGAGGGCGCGCTCCCGATCCTGATCGAGCTCTCGCAGCGCGCGGAGGAGCCGCCGTACGTGCGGCTGCGCGCGGTCGGCGCGACGGGCGCGTTCCCGCGGCCCGCGGTCCGGACGTTCCTCCTCGCGGTGGCGCGCGTCGAGGGGCAAAACGACTTGATGGTGCGCGAGGCGGTGGTCACCCTCGCCCGCGCCTTCGGCGCGAGCGCGGTCGCCGACGTCACGCCGTTCCTCGCGCACGAGGAGCCGGTGGTGCGCGAGGCGACGGCGCGGGCGCTCGGCCGCATCCGCACCGCC
>JAYRVK010000372.1:0-8633 GCA_041918555.1 Sandaracinaceae bacterium | reverse complement strand
TCGCCCCGCGCCTCGCGGCGCTCCGCCTCACGCTCCTCCCAGCCCTCGGGCTTGGGCAGCAGCGCCTTGCGGCTCAGCCGGATGCGGCCCTGGTCGTCGATGTCGGTGACCTGGACCTCGATCGTGTCCCCGAGGTTCATGACGTCCTCGGTCCGGTCGACGCGCTCCCAGTCGAAGTCCGAGATGTGACAGAGGCCGTCCTTGTTCGGCATGATCTCGAGGAAGGCGCCGTACGGCTCCACCCGCTTGACCACGCCCTTGTAGGTCTTGCCGATCTCGGCGTCCTCGGTGAGCCCGCGGATGAGCTCGAGCGCCTTCGCGACCGCCGCGCTGTCGGGCGACGCGACGTTCACCGTGCCGTCGTCCTCGACGTCGATCTGCGCGCCCGACTGCTCCTGGATCGCGCGGATCATCTTGCCCCCCGGCCCGATGATCACGCGGATCTGGTCCGGCTTGACCTTGATGCTCGTGATCCGCGGGGCCCACCGGTTGAGCTCCTCGCGCGGCGCCGGGATCGCCTGGAGCATCTTGTCGAGGATGTGGAGGCGCGCCTCCTTCGCCTGCGCGAGCGCCTGCTCCATGATCGCGCGGCTCAGGCCCGAGATCTTGATGTCCATCTGGATCGCGGTGACGCCCTTCGCGGTCCCGCAGACCTTGAAGTCCATGTCGCCGAGGTGGTCCTCGTCGCCGAGGATGTCGGTGAGCACCGCGTGGCGCTTGCCGTCCGAGATCAGGCCCATCGCGACGCCGGCCACCGGCGCCGCGATCGGGATGCCCGCGTCCATCATCGCGAGCGTCCCGCCGCACACGCTCGCCATCGAGCTCGAGCCGTTCGACTCGGTGATCTCCGAGACGACCCGCACCACGTACGGGAAGTCGCTCTTGTCGGGGACCATCCGCATCAGCGAGCGCTCGGCGAGGTTGCCGTGGCCGATCTCGCGGCGGCCCGGGCCGCGCAAGAACTTCACCTCGCCGACGCTGTACGGCGGGAAGTTGTAGTGGAGCATGAAGCGGGTCCACTCGGTGCCGGTCAAGAGGTCGAGCTTCTGCTCGTCGGCCGCCGTGCCCAGCGTCGTGGTGACGATCGCCTGCGTCTCGCCGCGCGTGAAGAGCGCGCTCCCGTGGACGCGCGGCAACAGGCCGACGTCGATCTGGATCGGGCGCACGGTGGTGAAGTCGCGGCCGTCGACGCGGCGCTTCTCCGAGAGCACCTGCTCCCGCATCGTCGTGTACTTCAGGTCCTCGTAGGCGGCCTTGATGTCACCGCTCTTCTCGGGCAGCTCGGCCTCGAGGGCGGCGACCGTGTCCTTCTTCGCCTTCTTGAAGGCCCCGTAGCGGGCCTCCTTCACGTGGATGTTGCAAGCCGCCTTGATCTTGTCGAGGGCGACGGCGGCCACGCGCGCGTCGATCGCCTCGTCGCGCTGGGGCGGCTGGAACACGAGCTTCGTCTTGCCGACCGCCTCGCGCAGCTGCTCGATGAGCTGGATCGCGGGCTGGATCGAGTCCTTGCCGAACCACAGCGCGTCGACGAGGTCCTGCTCCGACAGCTCGTCGGCCTCGCCCTCGACCATCACGATCGCGTCCTTGCTGGCCGCGATGATCATGTCGCAGTCGCTGTTCGCGAGCTCGGCGAGGGTCGGGTTCGCGACCCAGCGGCCGTCGACCCGGCCCACGCGGAGCCCGCCGATCGGGCCGGCCCACGGGATCTCGCTGATGTGCAGCGCCGCGGAGGCCCCGAGCAGCGACAGGACGTCGGTGGAGTTCTGCTGATCGTGGCTCAGCACCGTGGCGACGATCTGGATCTCGTTGCGGTAGCCATCGGGGAACAGCGGCCGGCACGGCCGGTCGATGAGCCGGCTCGTCAGGATCTCGTGGTTGCGCAGCCGCCCCTCGCGCTTGAAGAAGCCGCCGGGGATCTTCCCCGCCGCGAACGTCTTCTCCATGTAGTCGACGCTGAGGGGGAGGAAGTCGGTGCCGGGGCGGCTGTCCGCTCCGCACACCGTGACGAGGACGACGGACTCGCCGCTCGTGACGAGGACCGCGCCCGCCGCCTGCTTGGCGATGCGCCCCGTCTCGAGGGTGACGACCTTGTCGCCGATGTTGACGCTCTCTCGGACGATCATTGAGCTCGATCTCCTTGGATGCGTCCGCGACGGCTGGCTCGGGGCTCCGGTTCCAGCGTCAAGCTCGTTTGCTTGGCGCTCGAAGCGAAGTCCGAATCGGGACGTCGTCGGACGCGGGTGGATGGGTCGGGGTTTTCAAACACGAAGACCGCCGCTCCGCGGAGCGCGCGGGGCGACGGTCGGTCTCAACGGGGCGGGCGGATCACTTGCGGATACCGAGCGCGCCGATGATCTTGCGGTAGCGCTCGACGTCCTTGCGACGCAGGTAGTCGAGGAGCCGGCGCCGGCGGCTGACGAGCTGGAGCAGCCCGCGGCGCGAGTGGTGATCCTTCATGTGCGTCTTGAAGTGCTCGGTGAGGTAGCCGATCCGCTCGCTCAAGAGCGCGATCTGGACCTCGGGCGAGCCCGTGTCGCCCTCGTGGGTCCGGTAACCCTGGATCAGCTCGGTCTTCCTGTCGGCGTTCAGTCCCATGCTACGTCTCGTTCTTCTCGCGCGCGCTCGGAGGCGCTCGACCGCGAGGCATCTCGCGGGGGGGGATCCCGGCGGGCGCACGTGCCCGGCCGAAAAGCGCGCGGAGTATGGGCGGCGCTCCGAGGCTCGTCAAGGACCGCCGCCGGCTTGACGCTGGACTCCCCAGAGGGTAGCAGGGGGGGCTGTACCAGAGGAGCCGACTCGATGAATCGACGCTGGATGAGCTTGGGATGTGTCTTGGCCCTCGCGGGCCTCGGGATCTGGGGCTGCGACAACAACGGAGGCACCGACGCGGGCGTGACTCCGGGGACCGACGCCGGGCCCGGCGGAACGGACTCCGGCATGATGATGATGACCGGCGGGCCGCTCGGGTTCGGCATGATGCTGGACTCGCTCACCCCGGCCGACTTCTCCTGCCGCGGCGCGAACCCGGCGCCCCCGGACACCGGCGCGTCGGTCGGCTTCAGCGGCGCCGTGACCGACTTCTTCAACGGGATGCCCGTCGAGGGCCTCACCGTCCACTTCTTCCCCGACAACACGCCGGTCGACGGCTGCAGCGGCACGTGCATCACCGCCACGAGCGCCGCGACGGGCGAAGTGACCGTGATGGACAACGAAGGCTCCTGGTACGCGTACCGGATCGTCGGCGGCACCGGCATGCAGGCGGGCGCGCCCCGCGACTACATCGAGGTCGTGCAGTTCAACGAGCTCGCCCCCGGCACTGGCGGCTCCGAGACGCTCAACGCGGTGCAGGAGAGCACGCGCAACACGATCATCACGCTCCTCGGCGTGATGCTGGAGGAGGGCACGGCGACGATCACGGGCCTGCTCAACGACTGTGGCGGCGAGGCGATCGCGAACGCGACCATCCGCCTCTTCGACTCGAGCGGCGAGATCACCCTCGGCACCGGCCGCAGCGGCCCGCGCGCGTTCTACTTCAACGGCGACAGCTTCCCGGCGGCCGCGCAGCGCGCGACGCACGTGGACGGCCTCTACGGCGCGGCGAACATCCCGGTCCCGCCCGATGGCCGCGTGCGCGTCGAGCTCTGGGGCTCGCTCACCGACGGCGGCACCGCCGAGATGCTCGGCTGCGAGGAGATCGAGGTCATCGCGGACGGCATCACGATCATCAACGTCGGCCCGGACCGCATGGACGGCCCGAGCGGCTGCTCGATGTGATCCCGGCGCCCGGCGCCTGAACCGCGGAAGGCGGCTCTCGGGAGAGGGCCGCCTTCTTCGTTTCCGTCAGCCCGCGATCGGGATGATCTCCTTGAGCAGCCGCGCCCGCTCGCGCGCGAGCGGGACCTTGGGCTCGTCCGGGTGATCGAGGAGCAGGTCGTAGGTCCCCGCGCCCGCGGGCTCGATGCCGCGGATCTTGTCGAGCCTCACGAGCGCGCCCCGGTGCGAGCGGAAGAAGTCGCGCTCCGACAGCCGCGCCTCGACGGTGCGCAGCGTCAGGTCGAGCGCGTAGCGGTCCGTCGCCGTCACCGCCCAGACGAGCTCGTCCTTCACCTCGAACCAGATCACGTCCTCGATCTGGATCACCACGAGCTTGCCGCGCCGACGCACCGCGAGGCGGGTCAGCGGGCCGTCGTCCGCGGGCAGCCCGTCCGGCGCGCGCGCGCGCACCCGCTCGAGCGCGGTGGCGAGGCGCTCGAGGCGCACGGGCTTGAGCAGGTAGTCGACGACGCCCGCCTCGTAGGCGCGCACGGCGCCGCCGTCGTCGTGCGCGCTCACGACAACGACACTTGCTCTATCGAGACGTCGCGAGATGCTCTCCGCGAGCGCGATCCCGTCGGGCCCGGGCATGCGCAGATCGACGAAGACGAGGTCCGGGGCCGCGTCGTCGAGGATCGCGAGCGCGCTCGCCGCGTCCTTCGCCTGTCCGACGACCTCGACCTCGAGCTGCTCGAGCAGGAACACGAGCTCGTCGCGGGCGAGGGGCTCGTCGTCCACGACCAGCGCGCGCAGGGTTCGATGGCTCATGCGGCCCTCCGGTCCAGCGCCTCGGACGAGGCGGGTAAGCGGACGCTCGCGCGCATCCCGCGCGACGTGGGGGTGAGGGCGAGGCTGGCTCGCGCTCCGTAGCGCCGCGCGAGGCGCTGCCGCAGCGTCGCGAGCGCGATCCCCGCGCCGGTCTCCGACGGGGGCATCGGCTCTCCGGTGGCCTCGTCCTCGACCTCGATCACGAGCGCGTCGGTGCCTTCGTCGAGCCGCGCGCGCAGGGTGACGCGGCCCGGCCCGTCGCGGCGCGCGATCCCGTGCTTCACCGCGTTCTCCACGAGCGGCTGCAAGAGGAGCGGGGGCACGGGCAGCTTCGCGATCGCCTCGGGCAGCTCGACCGCGACCTCCAGCCGATCGTCGCCGAGGCGCGCGCGCTCGATGGCGAGGTACGCCTGCGCGTGATCGACCTCGGCCTCGAGGGACGCCTCCTCGGGGTGGGAGAGCAGGTAGCGGTAGAGGTCGGCGAGGTCCGCGATCAGCTCGCGTGCGCGCGCCGGGTCGCGCCGGATCGTCGCCCGCACGACGTTGAGCGCGTTGAACAGGAAGTGTGGCTCGAGCCGCCGTCGCAGCGCCTCGAGCGCGGCCGTGTCGGCGGCCGCCCGCGCCTCGACGAGCGCCACCGCGTGCTCCTCGCGGCTGACCACGAGGCGCGCGACCACGACGAAGAGGGTGACCCCCGATGCGTTCACCACGAGCTTCACGAGGTGCGCGGGCCAGGCCGGCAGGTACCGCGCCGCGTGCCCCACGGCGAGGAGCCCGACCCCGACGACCACGAGGTGGATCGCCTGGATCCCGAGCGAGGTGACGAACACGCGCCGCGGCGTGAACCACTCGGGCCGGCGCTCCGCGACGATCCCCGCCAGCACGCCGTCGGTGATCGACGCGGCGAGGACCCACGGCGCGGTCTCCGCGTCGACGAGGGCGGCGTAGAAGAGCCCGCCGCCGAGCCCCGCGAGCGCGCCGGCCTTCCAGCCCCCGAGGATCGCCGCGATCAGCACGCCGATCGCGCGGACGTTCACGTGCTCGCCGCCGACGTGGAGCCCGAGCATCGCGCCCCACGCCGCGAGCCCGAGGCCGAGCGCGACCGCGGCGAGCTTGTCGCGCCGGCGGCCGACGCCGAGCAGTCGGTTGCGGAGCGGCGGGATCAGCACCGCGACGAGCGCGGCCGCCGCGAGCAGGCCCATCTTCTCGGCCAGCTCGATCAGCAGCGTCGCGGTCTCGGTCCGATCCACGGCCGCTCAAACGTAGCAGCCGCGCGCCTCCATGCCCCAGCCCCCGGGGACGCGATGTTGACAGTTGCCAAACTCGCCCACGAAAGCCCCATGTTCGTCGGCGATCGCCCCGGGGACGCGAGGTTGACAGTTGCCAAGCTCTCGTCCCGTCTCCCCAGTCAACAGCCGGTCGTGCCGCTCGACTCGACGCACGCGCACGTGCCGCAGCCGCTCGAGCGGTCGCGCCAGCGGCCGTCGCAGCACTGGTAGCTCGCCGAGCAGGCGAGGTGGCGGTAGGTCCCCCCGAAGCTGTGCCCGCAGCTCGCGCCGCTCGGCGCGCGGACGCCGCAGCCGGTCTCGCCCGTTCCTTCGACGCACGTGCACTCGCCGCACCCGGAGCCGCGCGTGCGCCAGCGTCCGTCGCAGCACTGGTAGCTCCCCGAGCACGCGAGGTGCCCGTACGTCCCGCCGTAGGTGTGCGTGCACGAGTCACCCGAGGGCGCGGGGCTCGGCGCGGGCGCGGGCGCCGGCGCGGGGCTCGGCGCGGGCGCGGGGCGCGACCCGCAGACGGAGCCGACGCGGAAGCCCTCGGCCGGCGCGCGGCTCAGCCGGCTCAGCGTCTGCGAGCCCGCGTCGCCGTCCTCCGCGATCCGATCGCCGGGGTGGTTCGCGTTCCACAGGCGCTGGAACGCGAGGACGCTGAGCCGGCGCAGGTCCGTGCCCGGCGCCTCGTAGTGCACGGGGTCGGACGAGGGCAGCGGCCGCGAGAAGCCCGCGCGCTGCAGCGCCGGCCCGACCGAGCCGTAGTTCTGCACGTCGATGGCGCGCCCCGTCTCGTGGTTGCTGCGCCCGGGCGCGGCGGCCACCGAGCACCCGCGCTCGAGCACGTACTGCTCCGCGATGGTGCGGAGGGCGCTGTTGATCTGGACCTGGCGCGTGGCCGCGACCGAGAGGAGCGCGTCCCGACCGCGCGGGCTGAGGTAGAGGTGCACGCGGGAGTGGGTGGGCACCACGTTGCGGTGCGAGACCGGCACGAGCGCGCCGTCCGACAGGCACTGCATCTCGGCGAGGAGCTGCCGGCTGAGGCCCTCGGTGCCCGCGGTGCTGCACCCGCGCCCGAGCCCGCCGAGGGTGAGACCCTCGGCCGAGACCCCGTACTCGCCCTCGATCTCGCCGTGATCGCCGTGGACGTCATAGGGCTCGACCTCGGCGGCGCAGGCGGCGAGGAGCGTGATCCCGAGGAGCGCGAGGGCGGATGCGATGCGGTTCACGACGACCTCCGCCCTCGTCCTCAGCAAGAGGCGTGCGCCCGCCTTCGATCGGCCGGGCGCGGGGACGCTGCGGTGCGATCACCGCGCCGCGCGGCGCGGTCCGCCCGCGCGACCGTCCAGCTCCTGGACGGGCGCCGCCTCGAGTCCGCATCACTCCTCCGCGACCGCGTCCACGGCGTCGGCGACCTCCGCGTCGAGCGAGAGCACGGGCGGCGGCAGGCGCGCCGCCGTGTAGATCGGGTAACGAACGTTGACGGTCCCGTCGAACGGCGGGATGTCGAGCGTGTCCATCGCCTCCGACAGGCACCGCCGCAGCTCCGCGTCGAGCGAGCCCTCCACGCTCGACTCGATGACCTCGCGATCGGCGAGGCGGAACGCGAACGTCGCGCGCCGCTGGTAGCGGGGTCGCCCGCGGCGGTCGTCGCGGAAGCACCCGCGCGCGGCCGGCACGATGCGCTGGCGGAGCATGCGCAGGAGCGAGGGCGCGGGCAGGCTCGAGCGGCCGGTGTCGGGGTGAAGGCTCGCGGGCGCGCCCGGCGCCGCGCGCTCCGCCGGCGGGCTCCGGACGGGGAGCGGCGAGCGATCGCAGCGCCGCGTGTCCGCCAGCGCGAGCCGCGCGCGGACCGGCGCCACCGCGCTCGAGCTCGCGGGGACCTCCTGCATCGAGCACGCGATCGGGGCCGCGCCCGGATCCGCGATCGCGACGAGGCGCACAGGGCCCGCCCCGAGCGGGCGAGCCAGCCGATCCGCGAGCGCGAGGGCCAGCCCGGCCGGCGGCGCGTGCCCTCGCGCCGCGCTCGGCGCGGTCAGCGCGACCGGGCCGCGCCCGACGACCCCCTCCCACACGCGCTCCTCGCCGTGGCGCAGCGCGCCGAGCTCGACCGTGCGACGCCCGACCCGCGCGCGGACGCGCGGGGCCGCGATGGGCGCGAGCAGCGCGGCCATCCGCTCCGCGAGCGCGTCCATCCCGTGCCCCGCGGCCGCGCGCTCGGCCTCCGGCCCCGCGTCGACGAAGCGAGCCCCGATCGCGTCGAGCGCGCGGCGCATCGCCTCGGTGGTGGGCCGATCCGCGCCGTCGAGGACGGCGCCCTCCGCGCCCGCGGCGCGCGCCGCGCGGAACGCGTCGTGCTCGAACGCCGTGTGGGTCAGGCCCCCGTCGCCCACCACGAGGACGAGCGGCGCGTCCATCGCGCGCACCCACGGCCCGATCAATCGCCACGCGGCCTCGAACCGGGTCGCGCTCCCGAGCGGGCGCTCGAGCGCGCGGCTCACGTCGACGATCGAGACGTCGGTCGGCGCGGCGCTCTCCTCGACGATCGCCTCCGCGCGCGCGGCGAACGCGGCGACGCGCACCCGCGACGCGCTCGGCAGTCCCGCGAGCAGCGCGGCGACCGTCGGGCCGATGCGGCCGCGGGCCGAGGTCGCGGTCGACGGCGACGCGTCCAGGAGGAGGATCACGTCGCGCGGTCGCGGGGCGGCGGGCGGCGCCGCCACGCGCAGGCGCGCGCAGCGCTCTGCGCCACACGGGATCGTCCACGCCTCCGCGAGGAGC
>JAYRVK010000371.1:0-9033 GCA_041918555.1 Sandaracinaceae bacterium | reverse complement strand
CTCGTGACGACGACGGCCCCGGTGCGGTCGACGAAGGTCACGGTCACGCCGTCGGTCACTCGCGCGAGTCCCTCGCGGAATGGGCCGACCGCGCTCGCGTGGCGGAGGGGGATCGCCAGCGCGCCCGCGCGATCGACGAAGCCCCACTCGCCATCGGTGTAGGCGCCCATCGCCTCGCCCGAGACGTACCAGTGGTCGCGGGAGGACCGGCCCTCGAGGTCGCGCCGCGCGCCCGAGTTCACGAGGGCGAGGCCTTCGGAGAAGTCGTGCGCGAGCTCGAAGCGCGGCTCGATCGCGAGCGTCCCGGTCCGGTCGAGGAAGCCCCACACGTCGCGGGGATGGTGGGCGTCGCCCACGGTGACGCGGACCGCCGCGAGCCCCTCGTGGAAGTCGCGCGCGTCGTCGAAGCCCTCCTCGATCGCCCACTTCCCGTCGGGACCGAGGAATCCGTAGCGCGCGATCCCCCGCGGGCTGGGCTTCGCGAGGCCCCACGCGCGGACGAGCCCCTCGGAGAACCTCATCCCGTAGCTGCGCAGCGTGGGCGCGATCACCAGCTGCCCGGAGCGATCGACGAAGCCCCAGGAGTCACCGATCTTCACCGCGGCGAGCCCCTCGGAGTGCGCGCCCGCGTCGTCGAAGCACGGCTCGACGACCACGCGGCCCTCGCGATCGACGTAGCCCCGCTTCGCGCGCGGGACGTTCTCCGCGGAGAACGGCGCCAGGCCCTCGTGGAACGCGCCGAGCCAGCCGAAGCGGGGCGGGATCGCGACCTCGCCCGCGGGATCGATCGCGCCCATCGGACCACCCTCCACCTCTTGGACGACGGCGAGGCCCTCGGAGAATTCTCCGGCGTACCGGTAGCGCGCCGCGATGACCAGGGCGCCGCTCGCGTCGACGAACCCGACACGCGGCTCGGCCGGGGCGCGTCGCCTCGCGGGGGCCTTCGCCTTCTTCTTCTTGGCGGCCATGCCCGATCTCCGCTCTCAGGGCGCGACGCAGGCGCCGGTCGCGCACTGCACCGAGTCGGGCCGCGGCGCGCAGTCGCACACGGGCCGGCCGACGTCACAGCGGAGCGCGGTCCACTCGGCGGCGATCGCGTCGAGCTCCGCCTGGGTCACGTCGCCCGAGACGGCGTGGTAGCAGCCGCCGAGCCCCACGCCGCAGTGGCCGTCCACGAGGTGGCAGTCGGCGTCGGCACCGCACGCGGTCTGCGCGATCCGTGCGAGGTACTCCGCCTCGAGGGACGGACAGCTCGGCGCCGCGCACGCGGGCCCGGCCACGCCCTCGACGCAGCCGTCGCCTCCGCACGCGGTGCGCTGGTAGCAGCCGCCCACGCACTCGACGAGATCACTCGCGTCGCAGAAGGCCTCCTCGCCGCACGGGCAGCACCCGCAAGGCGCGTTGCAGATCTCGCCGCACGCCACGGGCGCGCCGCAGCCGATCACCGAGCAGTCGATCCCCGCGTCGCCGCCGAGCGCCGCGTCGGCGCCCGCCGCCGCGTCGGCGAGCGCGCCGCCGTCGCGGCCGTGGGACTCGTTCGTGCAGCCGCACAGGAGCAGCAGCGAGAGCGCGATGCTCGGTGGTCTCATCCGCTCACTCTCGCGGCACGGGCTCGACGCCGTCAAGGCGCGGGCCCCGCCGCGCCTTCGGCATCTTGCCGCGCCGCAGGTCGGGGTTGCGCGAGTACGCCGCGAGGTCGAGCCCGTCGCGCAGGCCCGCGGCGAGGCGGAGCGCGCCCGCGTACGCGATCATCGCCCCGTTGTCGGTGCAGGACGCGACCGGCGGGACGAAGAGCTCCACCCCGTGCTTCTCACACACGACGCGCGCGCGCTCGCGCAAGCCGCGGTTCGCCGCGACCCCCCCCCCGAGAGCGAGCCGCGGGATCCCGCGCGAGCGGCACGCGTGGACGCTCTTGTCGACCAGGACGTGCACCGCGCGGCGCTGGAAGGCGGCGCACAGATCGCTCGGGTCGTCGGGCACGCCGTGCTCCTTCACCCAGCGCGCGACCGCGGTCTTGAGGCCCGAGAAGCTGAAGTCGAGGGTGCGGCGCGACGACATCGGCGCGGGCAGCTCGATCGCGTCGGGGTCGCCCGCGGCGGCGAGCCGGTCGACGAGGGGGCCGCCCGGGTACCCGAGCCCGAGCAGCTTCGCGACCTTGTCGAACGCCTCGCCGGCCGCGTCGTCGCGGGTCTGGCCGAGGATGCGCGCCTCGCCCGGCGCGGTCACCTCGTAGACCGCGGTGTGCCCGCCGCTCACGAGGAGCGCGACGTAGGGGAGCGCGGGCGCGCGCGCCGGCGTGCCCTCGCGCGCGAGGTACACCGCGAACAGGTGCCCCACGAGGTGATCCACGCCGACGAGCGGCAGCCCCCGCGCGAACGCGATCGCCTTCGCGGCGCTGAGCCCCACGAGGAGCGCGCCGACGAGACCCGGGCCGCTCGTGACCGCGACCGCGTCGATCGTCGCGAGCCCGCCGGCCTGCGCGAGGGCGCGCTCGATCACCGGCACGACGTTCCGCACGTGCGCGCGCGACGCGAGCTCGGGGACCACGCCGCCGTAGGGCGCGTGGACGGACATCTGCGACGCGACCACGTCCGAGAGGACCTCGCCGCGGTCGGTCACCACCGCTGCGGCGGTCTCGTCGCAGGACGACTCGATCCCGAGGACCCGCATCCCGCTACTCGGGCTCGCGCGCGAGCCGGAACAGACCGAAGTAGTCGCCCGGGCCGGCGCCCCCGCCCGCGACGATCCGCGCCTCGATCGTCCCGTCGGTCATGAGGCTGAGGAAGACCATCGGCTCGCGCCCCGCGAGCGGGCCCGACTCGGGTCGTATCGAGAAAATGTAATTGCGGATCCGCGAGCCGGTCGGGATCTCGTACTCGCTCAGCGCGTCGTGGGTGAGCGGGACGATCGGCACGAGCGGCACGTCGGTGAGCGTCCCGTCGCTCGTGGTCAGCCGCCCGGGCGGCTCGGACAGCGAGGTCGCGTGGGTCGGATCGAAGCTCATCGCGAGGACCGTCGCCGAGGCGAAGCCGCGGCGCAGGACGGGCGGATCCTCCACGCCGACGACGGTGCCTCGGTACACCTCGCCGGGCGCGGTCGCGTAGCTGCCGAGATCGCTGCAGCCCGCGGCCGCGAGCACGAGACCGACGAGCGGAGCGGCGCGCACGCGCGGAGCATAGTCCATGTCAGCCCCGCGCCCACCCGAGGATCAGGTGGTGGGCGAGGGACATCGGCGGCGGGATGAAGTGGTCCTTGGGCGCGAGGATCTCCGCGCGCGCGAGCCAGCGCGCCTCCTCGAGCTCCTCGCGGTCGAGGGTCACCTCGGTCGAGCCGACCACCTCGGCGACGAAGCCGATCATGAGCGAGCGCGGGAAGGGCCACGGCTGCGAGGACACGTAGCGCGGCTCCTTCACCTCGAGGCCGACCTCCTCGCGCGTCTCGCGCCGCACGCACTCCTCGAGCGACTCGCCCGGCTCGACGAACCCCGCGAGCGCCGAGAACATCCCGGGCGGGAACCGCGGCTGCCGCGCGAGGAGGCAGCGATCGCCGTCGACCACGAGCACCATCACCGCGGGATCGGTGCGCGGGAAGTCGCGCTCGCCGCTCGCCGTGTCGCGCGCGAAGCCGCCCTCGACCGCGACCGTCGGCGCGCCGGTCTTCGGATCGAAGCGATGGCTCGAGTGCCACACCGACATCGCGCGCGCGTACGCGAGGAGCGCGCGCTCCCCGGGCTCGAGCTGCGAGCCCGCGACGAAGAGGTCGAGGAACGTCCCGCGCCCGATCGCGGGCTCGTCCGCGGGCGGGAGATCGATCATCACCAGCGCGCGCCCCTCGTCGAGCCCGAGGAACACGAGCTCGCGCGCCGCCTCGATCAGCCCGGGCGCGTCACCGTGCCGCAGCACGAGCGCGCGCGCCGGCCGGCCCTCGACGAGGCACTTGCCCCGCCAGAGCGGGACGAGCCGGGTCTCGGGATTGGAGCGGAGCGCGGCGAGGAACGCGGGGTCGCGCCGGAGGTGCGCCGCGCGATCGAGGGGAAGCATGCGCGCAGTCTGGAGCCCGCGGCGCGCGTGCGTAAGGGTTTGCGCGCTCCGGCACGGAAGGGGAACCGGACGGGTCGGCCCCGCGTCCTGTCAAGTGTGCGCAGATGGCAGACGGGCTGGCAGAGATTGCAGAGGGCGCGAGGGGCCCGAGGATCTCCGGGCCACGCACGACGCGCGGCACGGCCGTTGCGAATACGGAGAAACTAGGAAGTTACACCCCATGAGCTTCACCGGACGAACCCCCCGCCTCTCGGTCCTCGATGGCGCCCGCCAGACCCGCCCGGCCGTTCGCCGGGTGTCCGTCGCGCCTCCGGCGCGCTCGACGCCCGAGGCCGTCACGCTGCCGGGAGAGAGCACGGGCCTGCATCGCCGGCCGGAGCTCCCGCGGTTCTTCGGCCGCTACCTCCTCGAGCGCCGTCTCGGAACGGGCGGCATGGGCAGCGTGTACCGAGCCGAGCCGGTCGAGGGCGGCGCGCCCGTCGCGGTGAAGATCCTCTCCGAGCACCTGCTCGGGAGCGAGGGGCCCACGCGCTTCCGACGCGAGATCGCCGCGCTCGCGGACCTAGCGCACCCGAACGTGGTGCGCCTGCTCGATCACGGCTGGGTCGGGACGCAGCCCTTCTACGTGATGGAGCTCGCCGACGGACCGGACCTCGGCCGCTTGATCGCCGAGCACGGTCCGCTCCCTCTCGCGCGCGTGGTGGAGATCGTGCGCCAGCTCGCGGAGGGGCTCGCGCACGCGCACGAGCGCGGCTTCGTCCACCGCGACATCAAGCCCTCGAACGTGATCCTCGGCTGGGACGAGACGAGCGGTGAGTGCGCGAAGCTCCTCGACTTCGGGCTCGTGCTCGCGGACCGCGGCCTCGGGGAGCGCCTCACCGCCGAGGACATGCTCCTCGGCACGCCCGGCTACATGGCGCCCGAGGGCGCGAAGAGCGCGCACGCGGTCGGTCCGCGCGCCGACCTCTACGCGCTCGCGATGATCGCGTTCCACCTCCGCACCGGCCGGCACCTCTTCCGGCCGGTCGACGCGGTGTGCGAGGAGTCCCACGGCGCGGCGCGCGAGCGCGGCTGGGCGATGCTGCGCGACGCGGGCGGGCTCCCCGAGCCCCTCGAGGGCGTGCTCCGCGAGATGCTGGCCTTCGAGGCGCGCGATCGGCCCGCCTCCGCGCGTGCGCTCCTCGCCGCGATCGCGGCGCTCGAGCTCGCGCCGTGGCCGCGCGAGGCCGCCCGAGCGTGGTGGGCCGCGCACCGTCAGGCGGCGGCGACGAGCTCGCAGCTCAGCGCGAGGTAGAGCGCCCGCTCGACCTGATCGGCGTCGAGCCCGCCCGAGGCGTACTCCTTCGCGAGCAGGCCCTCCGGCGTGGTGCTCCCGTCGACGCTCGCGATCACGCGCTCCCACTCCGCGGGCAGGCGGTATGCGGACAGCGGCGCGGGAGGGCTCGGGTTGATGCGCAGCGCGCGGCGCTGCACGGGCCGCAGCGCGAGCTTGAGCTGCTCGGGGGTCGTGGTGAGCGCCGCGTCGCGCAGGAGCTCGTGCTCGCCCTGGCCGAGGTGCAACGTCTCTTCCTCGCAACACTCTCCGGACACGTAGGCCCACTGGCCGCGCGACCACTGGAACGCCTCGAGGTAGCGCGCACGCACCTGCTGGCTCACCGCCTTGTAGAGCTCCATCGGCCGCAGGATGCCGAGACCGACGAGCGCGTCGCCGAGACGCCCGTCGTAGCGGGGCAGCATCGCGAGGGCCATCTCGAGCTCCATCCGCAGGACCTGCCCCTGCGCGACGAGGAACTCGCCGAGGAGCTCGGCGCCGATGTTCGAGGCGACGAAGTCGGGCCGCCCGTCGCGGAAGAAGATCCGCTTCTGCCGGCCTCCGTCCCAGAGGTGCAGCGCGCCGGTCTCGCGCCCGACGGTCAGCCCGTGCACCGTGCGCAGGAGGCGCCCGCCCTGGAGCACGCCGCGCTTGCTCGCGCCCTCCGGAGGCCCGCCCGGGCCCCAGTGGAGCGCGTTGCTCTTGAGGTAGCGCTGCAGCTCGGGCATGCGGCCCGCGCTCTCGAAGTCGCCGGAGTCCTTGCGCACCTGCGTGCCGGGCGCGAGCTCGCCGAGGACGATCCGTCGCACCATCTCGCTGAACGGCACCGGGCCCTCGTGGGTGCCGTCCGGCGTGCGCAGCTCGTACATCGTCGGCGGGTCCATCGCGAGCCCGTCGAGGAGCGAGCGCGTCTCCGCCGAGACGGTGGCGGAGCCCTCGAGGTCGACGAGGAAGGTGGGCCGCGCGCCCGCCTCCTGCGCGTCGACGTCGCGCGCGGGCTTCGGGATGAGCTCGAGGCGCTCGAGGAGCCGCGCGAGCTCGCGCGGGCCCTGGCCGAGCTCGCCGCGGCGCGAGAGGATCTCGCGGATCGCCTGCTCGAGCGTGCGCGCGCTCGGCCGGTGACGCGCGTCCTTCTCGAGCGCCCACACGATCAGCCGCGTGACGTCCTTCGGGATGTGCGCGCCGTGGCGGTGCAGCGTCTCGAGGTCGACGTTGCGGATCTGGAGCAGGACCTCGAGGTCGCCGGACTTGCCGAAGAGCGGCTCGGCGAGGAGGAGCTCCGCGAGCACGACGCCGAGCGTGAACACGTCGCTCTTCGCGTCGACGGTGTCGCCGACCACCTGCTCGGGCGACATGTAGCCGAGCTTGCCGCGGATGTGCCCGTCGTCGGTGCGCGACACGGTGGTGCGGCAGCGCGCGATGCCGAAGTCGGTGAGCCGCACGCGGCCCGCGCGATCGAGGAGGAGGTTCGCGGGGCTGACGTCGCGGTGCACGACGTGGAGCGGCTTGCCGTCGGCGTCGCAGAGCTCGTGCGCGTAGGCGAGCGCGGCGGCGGCCTCGTAGGCGATGTGGAGCGCGGGCCCGAGGGGCACCGTCTCGCGCCGCCCCGCCACGGTGCGGAGGAGTCGGCCGACGGTCGTGCCCTCGACCATCTCCATCGCCATGAAGAGCGCGCCGCCGTGCTCGCCGAAGTCGAACACCTGCACGATGCCCGGGTGCTCGAGGCGCGCCGCGAGCCTGGCCTCGTCGATGAACATCCCGACGAACTCGGCGTCGCGCGCGTGCTGCGGGAGGATGCGCTTGAGGGCCACGCGCTTCTGGAACCCGTGCGGCCCGTGGCGAAGGGCCACGAAGACCTCCGCCATCCCGCCCGCGGCGAGCCGGCGCTCGATCTTGTAGGGGCCTAGGGTGTCGCGGAGCACGCCTTCCTTCCCGCAACGGTGGAGCCGCTCTCAGTGTAGATCGCGGCCGGGGGCTCGGGGAAGGGACTCCCCCCGCCGTGACCTCGTGTATCATCCGTTCGACCCATGGGTACCGCACGTTCGAGCGCGCGCAGCGGCAAGAAGGACGCTTACCTCGGGAAGGTCGTCGCCGGGCGCTACCGGCTGGAGACGCTCCTCGGCGAAGGGGGCATGGGCGTCGTCTATCGCGCGCGCCACGTGCTCATCGATCGCGTGGTCGCCCTCAAGCTGATCCGCCCCGATCTTCGCGGTGAGACGCACCTGCGCGCATGGATGCTCCGCGAGGCGCGGGCCGCCAACCGCGTCGACCACGCGCACATCGTGGAGATCCACGACGTCGGCGAGACCGAGGACGGCGAGCTCTACCTCGTGATGGAGTACCTGACCGGCTCCTCGCTCTCGAGCGAGATCGCCAAGGGCCAGATGCCGATCACGCGGGCGGTCGACATCCTCGAGCAGATGACCGCCGCGCTCGCGCGCGCGCACGATCTCGGGGTCGTCCACCGCGACCTGAAGGCCGACAACATCATGCTCACGGTCCGCGGCGGCCGGCGCGACTTCGTGAAGATCCTCGACTTCGGCCTCGCCGCGCTCGCCCGCGATCCGCGGCTCGCGCCCAAGGGCGCGGTGTTCGGGACGCCCGAGTACATGTCGCCCGAGCAGGCGCGCGGCGACGACGCGATCCCGTCGAGCGATCTGTACGCGCTCGGGATCCTCTTCTTCGAGATGACGACGGGGCAACTTCCCTTTCGATCGAGCGATCGCGAGACGCTGCTGGAGATGCAGCGCACCGGCCCGACGCCGCGCCCCACGCTCCTGCGCAAGGACCTCCCGTCGGCGGCCGAGGCGATCATCCTGCAGCTCCTCGAGAAGGACCCCAAGCGCCGCTTCCGCGACGGCCATCACCTCTCGGAGCAGCTGAAGGCGCTCCAACGCACGCTGCCGTCGACGACGTGGGACGAGCAGCAGGCGGAGGCCCCGCGCGCGGAGCCGCCGCCGCCGCCCGCGCCGACGCTCGGCGTCGTCGACTGGTCGCGGCGCGCCAGCTACTTCGCGCGGATGCTCGCGCGCGCCTACCCGAATGGGCGCGTGCCCGTCGAGGTGCAGCAGGCGGCGGACACGATGTGGGATCTCTCGGCGCGCGCGAGCCGGCTCGAGGGCGAGCTCAGCTCGCACCAGAAGAAGCTCGAGGCGATCGAGCGCCGCGGCCGAGGCCTGCGCGCGGAGATCGGCCGCAAGGTCGAGGAGCTCGCGGAGGAGGAGTCGCGGACGCTGCGCGACGTGACCGGCGAGCGCACGCGGATGGCGAAGCTCCAGCAGAAGCTGACCGAGGCGAACCAGAGCTGGGAGAGCGCGCACCAGCGCGCGGTGGCGGCGGCGGCGACCCCGCCGCGCCCGCCGAACGGCGACGTGCGCTCGCTCCACGAGGACGTCGGCGCGGCGCGCGCGCGGGCGCAGACGCTGGCCGAGGTGATCGCCGAGCACCAGGACCGCGTCCAGCACAAGGAGAGCGCGGCGGCCGACCTGCGGAGGCAGATCGACGAGCTGCGCGCGCAGCTCCAGCGCTACAGCGAGGCGCTCGAGAACGACCTCAGCGCGGGCCGCGACCGCATCGCGACGCGCGTCCGCGAGGCGCTCGGCTTCGAGCGGAGCTTCGTGGAGAGCTCGTCGGTGCTCATGAAGCACCTCGAGGGCCGCGCGGAGTGCGTCGAGCTGATGG
>JAYRVK010000370.1:0-3837 GCA_041918555.1 Sandaracinaceae bacterium | reverse complement strand
GCGGCCGCCCCGCGCCGGCGCCGGACCCGATCGCCGCGCGCGTCCTCGCTCCCTCGCTGGGCCGCCTCCTCGACGGGCTCGCGCCGCTCGCGGAGCGCACCGCCGCGGTGTCCTACGCGCTGCGCCTCTCCTCGCTCGG
The DNA here is from genome assembly GCA_041918555.1 of Sandaracinaceae bacterium. Taxonomy (GTDB): domain Bacteria; phylum Myxococcota_A; class Polyangia; order Polyangiales; family Sandaracinaceae; genus JACKEC01. The sequence continues at coordinate 3,698 of JAYRVK010000370.1, read as the reverse complement.
CCTCGTCGATCACATCGCGCTGCGGACCGCCGCCATCGACGCCGCGGTCCGCGCCGCATGCGCGCGCGAGGTCCCGCAGATCGTCCTGCTCGGTGCAGGGCTCGACGCGCGCGCGTGGCGGATGCCCGAGCTCGCGGGCCGGGCGGTGTTCGAGGTCGATCACCCCGCGACGCAGCGCTTCAAGCGCGAGCGCGTGGCGGGCCTCGCGCCGCTCGCGACCGACCTGCGCTTCGTCGCGGTCGACTTCACGCGGCAGGATCTCGGGGCGCGGCTCGCGGAGGAAGGGCACGACCTCGCGCAGCCCACGTTCTGGGTGTGGGAGGGGGTCACGCCATACCTCCCGATCGAGGCCTCGCGCGCCACCTTGACGGTGCTCGCGGGCCGGTCGGCCTCGGGGAGCGGCCTCGCGCTGACCTACGGCACGTCGCGCGGGCAGTACGGCCTCTCGCGCGTCCCGTGGTCGGTCCAGCTCGGGTTCCGGATCCTCGGCGAGCCGCTCCGCGGGCTCACCACCACCGACGAGCTCGTGGCCCTGCTCGAGGAGACCGGCTGGTCGCTCGACGAGGACTCCGGGCCGCAGGACTGGCGCCGCCGCTTCGGCTACGGGGGCTTGCTCCCGCTCGAGGAGCGCCTCGCCGTCGCGAGGGTGTGAGCGCGCGGTGTGCACCATCGTGGCGATCCGCGCGCCGGGCTCCCTCGTCGTCGCGGCGAACCGCGACGAGCTCTATGCGCGTCGCACCGCGCCCCCGCGCCGCGTCGCCGCCGACCCGATCGCCGTGGCGGGCCTCGACCTCGAGAAGGGCGGGAGCTGGATGGGCGCGAACGAGGCGGGGATCTTCGTCGCGCTCACGAACCAGCGGCAGCACGAGGGCGTCGACGCGGACCGCGCGTCGCGCGGCGAGGTCGTCCTGGCCGCGCTCGCGCTCGACGAGGTCGAGGCCATCGACGATCACCTCGCGACCCTCGACGCCCGCGACTACAACGGCTTCAACCTGCTCTACGGGGACGCGCGCGCGCTCCGCGTGGCGTACGCGCGGCGCGATCGCGCGCCGATCGAGGTCGAGGCGCTCGCCGACGGCGTGTGGGTCCTGCCGAACGATCGCATCGGCTCGCCCGACTTCCCCAAGACCCGGCGCGCGCACGCCCTGGTCGATCCCGTCGCGGCCGAGGGCTGGCCGTCGCTCCGCGCGCGGCTCCCCGCGGCGCTCGCGGATCACGCGCGGCCCGCGCTCGAGGAGGTGCCGCCGCCGCCCGCCGGCTCCACGTTCAGCCGCGAGATGCTCCAGGCGATCCAGGCGATCTGCGTCCACACCCCGATCTACGGCACGCGCTCGGCGACGCTGCTCGCGCTCTCGCCCGGTCGGGTCGAGCACTACCTCTACGCGGACGGCCCGCCCTGTACGGCGCGCTTCTCCGACGTGACGGAGCTGCTGCGATGAGGCGCGCGGGGATCGCGGCCGCGCTGCTCCTCGCGGCCTGCGGCTCGGACGAGGGCGAGCCCGCGCCGCGCGCGCCGTCTGGCCTCGAGGCGAGCCCGTGGGTCGTCGAGACGGACGAGGCGCTCACCGCCCGGATCGCCGAGGCCCGGCGCGCGGCCGCGGCGAGCGATCGCCAGGTCCTGCTCGAGCTCGTCGCCGACTGGTGCGAGGACTGCCGCGAGGTCGTGCGCCTCTCGCACGAGGAGCCCGCGCGGAGCGTGATCGAGGAGCGCTACGTGGTCGTGTATGTCGAGGTGGGCCGCTTCGATCGGCACCGGGCGCTCCTCGCGGAGCACCGCGTCGATCGGATCGCGACCCTGGTCGTCCTGGACGCCGCGACCGGGGCGCGGATCGGCCGGACCACCCTCGAGCCGATCACCGGGGGACAACGAGGCTTGACGAGTGCAGCTCTCGCGGCCTGGCTCCGCGCGCCCACGCCGGGGTGAACGAGGTTCGCTGCAGAAAGAAACTCGACCTGCGGGCGCGAGGCCCCGCTCGGGGCTATTCTCGGGCCCCATGAAGAAGCACCTCGCGGTCGGCCTCGCGCTCGCGCTCCTGGGCTGTGACTCCTCCTCGCCCGGGGGCGCCGACGCGGGAGATGCGATGGACGCGGGGTCGAGCGACGGGGGCGTCGCGCCGGGCACCGACGGTGGCGCCGGTGTCGACGCGGGCTTCGTCTCGGCGTGCCCGCCCGGCGCGCCGATGCCCGAGCCCTTCGACTGCGCGAGCGCGCCGCCCGTCACCCGCGGCGACGCGATCGTCGCCGAGCCCCTGACCTGGACGTGGGTCGGCTTCGAGTCGGCGGTGTGCATGAACGGCAGCTCGACGGGGATCGGGGTGAGCCTGAGCCCGGACTCGGACCGCCTGCTGATCCTGCTCGAGGGCGGCGGCGCCTGCTTCGATCCGGTGAGCTGCGCGGGCGTCGCGAACGCCGACGGCTACGGCGAGGACCAGTTCGCGGGCGACGCGCGCGGCGTGCTCCAGCGCGGGATCCTCGATCGCGACGACCCGGCGAACCCGTTCGCCGACTGGAGCTTCGTCTACGTCCCGTACTGCACGGGCGACGTCCACGGCGGGCAGAACCCGCGCGGGCTCGGCGGCCGCATGTTCCTGGGCCACCAGAACTTCGCCTGGTACCTCACGCGGATCGTCCCGACCTTCGCGCACGTCGAGGAGGTCGTCCTCGCAGGCCGCAGCGCCGGCGGGCTCGGCACGATCGTGAACTACCCGCAGGCCGCCGACGCGTTCGGCTGCACGCCGGTCCACGTGCTCGACGACGCGGGCGGCCTGCTCCCCGACGAGTACCTGCGGCCGTGCCTCCAGACGATGGTCCGCGACGCGTGGTCGCTCGACGACGCGGTCCCCGACGACTGCGCGCAGTGCTCGTGCGACGACGGCGGCGGCCTCGTGAACGTCCTGCCGTGGGCGGCCGCGCGCTACCCCGATCGCCGCTTCGCGTTCCTCACCTCGCTCGAGGACACGACGATGCGGACCTTCTACGGCTACGGGTACTCGCCGCGGTGCAACTTCCCGCAGAACATGCCCGGCGAGGACTACGCGGCGGGCGTCCTCGCGGCGCGCGAGCTCCTGGCCGCGCACCCGAACTTCCGAACGTTCTACGTCGAGGGCGAGCAGCACACCTTCACGTACCAGTCGCTCGCGGTGAACGAGGTCGACGGGGTGACGGTGGGCGAGTGGCTGGGCCAGATGCTGAGCGGCGACGAGGCGTGGGATCACGTCGGGCCGTGAGCCCAAGGCACGCTGCGGCACACTGTGCCGAAGAAAATCCCTAAGAAACAGGCCGCTTTCTCGGGCAAGCGTCTGGCATGTGCCGTGCGGAGGGTCGTGGCACACGGAGGATGCCCACGATGACAAAGCCGCTCGCCGCCCTGCTCGCCCTCGCCGCCCTCGCCCCCCTCGCCGCCGAGGCCCAGGCCGGCGACGCGCTCGGGAGCCCGGACCCGACGGTGGTGGTGGTTCCGGAGGCGCCGGCCGGGCTCGACCCCGAGATCGCCGCGATGCGCGAGCGCGCCGACGAGGCGCCGGCCGACGATGGCCCCGGCCTGGGCACGAGCTGGGGCCAGGCGACGGCGGGCTTCGGCATCGGCGCCGGCACCGGCGGCATCCTCGGCGGCGTGGTGCTGAGCGTCGCTGCGTGCGGCGAGCCCGCGAGCGACATCGGCGGGCTCTGCCTCCTGCTCGGCTTCGCGGGCGCGGGGC
>JAYRVK010000369.1:0-2566 GCA_041918555.1 Sandaracinaceae bacterium | reverse complement strand
TAGCCGGAGAGCGCGTACGGCAAGGCCAGGCGCAGCGGCCCGAGCAAGGCATAACCCTCGTCGACGCGGCAGGGCACCAGGTTCATGGGCGGCGCGCCGGTGAAGCCGGCGACGAACAGGGCGGCCGGGCGGTGGTAGACCGCGTCGGGGGTGTCGTACTGCATCTTGTGGCCGCCCTGCAGCACGCAGATGCGGTCGGCCAGCGTCATCGCCTCGACCTGGTCGTGGGTGACGTAGATGATGGTCGCCGCGAGCCGCTGGTGCAGCCGCTTGATCTCGCTGCGCATCTCGTTGCGCAGCTGGGCGTCGAGGTTGGACAGCGGCTCGTCGAAGAGAAAGACCTTCGGATCGCGCACGATCGCGCGCCCCATCGCGACGCGCTGGCGCTGCCCGCCGCTCATCTCGCGGGGGAAGCGATCGAGCAGCTCGCCGAGCCCGAGCATCGCCGCGACCTCGCGCACCCGCTCGTCGATCACCGCCTTGCTCTCCCCGCGGAGCCTCAGCCCGAACGCGAGGTTGTCGCGCACGTCGAGGTGCGGGTAGAGCGCGTAGCTCTGGAACACCATCGCCACGTCGCGCTCGCGCGGCGCCAGGCGCGTGACGTCGCGCTCGCCGATCTTCACCGTGCCCGCGTCCGGCAATTCGAGCCCCGCGATGGTGCGCAGCAAGGTGCTCTTGCCGCACCCGCTCGGGCCCACGAGCACGACGAGCTCTCCGTCCCGCGCGCGCAGATCGATCCCTCGCAGGATCGGCTGGCTCCCCAGCTTCTTCGCGACCGCGCTCAGGGTCAGGCTCGCCACGGCGCGCCATCATGACCGACGCCCGACACTCACGCTAGAGGCACGAGATCGGGCCGCTACTCGGCGGGCTCGGGCGCGGGCGCGTCCCGCACGGCCGCCTCGTCCTCGGGCTGTGCGATCGACACGATCACCGCGAGCCCCGCCGCGACCGCGCTGGCCCAGAAGAGCGGCTCGAGCGCGGCGCCGAGCGCGGCGAAGACCCCCGGATCGCTCGTCGCGGCGCCCCGGCCGTGCGCGTCGAGGAGCGCGCGGACGGTCTCGACCGAGAGGTGAGACTCACCGAGCCGCGCCGCGAGGAGCGCGCCGAGCGCGCCGACGCCGAGCGCCCCGCCCATCGTGCGAGCGAACTGGGTGAGCGCGGTGACCACGCCGCGCTGCTCGTAGCCCACGCTGGCTTGCACCCCGATCAGGATCGCGGTGTTCGCGAGGCCCATCCCCATCCCGAACACGGCCATGCTCGCGCCCAGGGCCCACATCGGCGCCCGCGCCGCGACGAGCCACGCGAGGGCCCCGATCCCGAGCGACGCGACGAGCGAGCCCACCCGGATCGGGCGGCGGTAGCCGACGCGCAGGATGAAGCGGCTGGTCGCGGCCGACGCGATCGGCCAGCCCACGAGCATCGGCGCGATCACGAGGCCCGCCTCGGTCGGCGCGCCCGACAACGTTCCTTGCACGTGAAGAGGCAAGAAGATCAGCGCGCCCATCATCGCGCCGCCGAGCAGCACGGAGGCGCCCGCGGCCACCGCGATGCGCGGGCGCGTGACGAGCGCGATCGGGAGCAGCGGATCGCGGGCGCGCCGCTCGATCGCGACGAACCCGATGGAGCATGCGACGCCGATGGCCACGGTGAGCCACGGCGCGACCCCGGACGCGCCGAGCAGGAGCGCGATCGAGGCGACGAGGATCGCGCCGGCGCCCGCGAGATCGAGCGGCGCCGCGCTCTTGGGCCGAGCCGCCTCGCGGTACGCGAAGAAGAGGACCGCCATGGTCGCGAGCCCGAACGGCACGTTGATCCAGAAGACCCAGCGCCACGAGGCCATCGAGACCATCGCGCCGCCGAGGAGCGGGCCGCTCACCGCCGCGATGCCCCACACGGAGCCGAAGAGCCCCTGGACGCGCCCGCGCTCGGCGGGCGTGTAGAGATCGCCGATCACCGTCAGGACGATCGGCTGCATCGCGCCGGCGCCGAGGCCCTGGAGCGCGCGGAAGACGATGAGCAGCTCGATCGACGTCGCGGCGCCCGTCGCGAGCGAGCCGACGAGGAACGCGGCGATCCCGCCGAGGAGGACCGGCTTGCGCCCGTGCCGATCCGCGAGCTTTCCGTAGAGGGGGACGGTCACCGTCGACGCGAGGAGGTACGCCGCGCCGACCCACCCGAAGAGCGCGAGGCCGCCGAGCTCGCTGATGACCGTCGGCATCGCGGTGGCGACCACCGTCGCCTCCATCGCGGCCATGAACATCGCCATCAAGAGCGCGGCGACGGTCAGACGGCGATTCGTCGAGGCACCGGCGGGCATGCGGCGCTGAACTATGGTTCCGACCGCCCTCGGTGTCAGCCGCCTTCGAGCGTCGCGACCCCGTACGAGTAGAGCTCGGCGCGGCCGGGGAACAGGCGCAGCTGGGAGATCGTGCCGTGCGGGGGCGGCACCAACCCGCTGGCCGCCGTCGCGTCGAGGCCGAGGGCCGTCGCCACGACGCCCGGCACCGCCTCGGGCCGGACGAGCACCGCGAAGGCGCCGTCGAGGTGCTCGGCGTGGAGCCGGTCG
>JAYRVK010000368.1:0-2035 GCA_041918555.1 Sandaracinaceae bacterium | reverse complement strand
GCGCCGCGCGTGCCGGGCGCGCGGGCGAGGGCGGCGCCGCGCGCGAGGCTCGCCTCGGCCTCCGCGAGCTCGCCTTCCTGGACCGCGGCCCACCCGTGCTCGCACCACACCGTGGCGTTCTGATCGTCCACCGCGCGCGCTCTCTCGAGGACCGCGCGCGCCTCGCGGTGACGCCCGCGCCGCGCGTGCCCTCGGGCCTCGCGAAGGAGCGCGGCGACCTCTGCCGCGCGCGCGCGATCCTCGGCGTGCATGGCCTCGAGCGTGCGCTCGTCGCGCCGCGCGAGCGCGCGGCCGTCCCAGTGCAGGATCATCCCGCTCGCGCCCGCGACGAACACGGACGTCGGAGTGACCGCCGCGATCGCCTGGACCTCCCCGAGGGAGCCGGTCGTCGCCGCCCACGCGCGCCCGTCGAAGTGGTGCACGACGCCCTGGCTCGCGCCGTACCACGCCTCGTCGGCGGCGACGCGCGCGTAGACGCGCGCGCCGAGGGTGGGGCGGACCCAGCGCCACGCGGCCCCGTCGAACGCGAGCTCGGGGCGGTTGATGCGCGCGAACACGTGCTCGGCGCGGCCGAGCTCGGCCAGCGGGTAGGGCTCGTCCGACACGGGGACGCTCCGCCAGGCCGCGCCGTCGAAGTGGAGCGTCCCGCTGCCCTCGACGAACGCGTGGACGTCGTCGCGCGCGCGGACCCAGAGGCCCAGGAGCGTGCTCGTGGTGCCCGACTCCACGCGGCTCCACGCGGCGCCGTCGAAGTGCGCGATCGCACCCTCGCCGCCGACCGCCCACACGTCGTCGGGGGCCGAGCCCGCCACCGCCGAGAGCCAGCGCGTCTCGACGTTCGAGGGCTGCTCGACCCACGCCGTGCCGTCGAAGAACACGATGCGGCCGTCCACGCCGACGGCCCACGCGTGCTCGCGATCCGCGCCCCACACGTCGTACAGGTGCCGCACCGGGGGGACCTCGCGCGGCGTCCAGCGCACGCCGTCGTAGTGGAGCGCGACGCCGCCCAGGCCGACCGCGATCGCGAACGTGTCGTCGGAGGCCCAGATGCCGGTGAGGTCGCCCCCGCGCGCGCGCGGCGTCGCCGGTCCGTCCGGCCCCACGCGGTGGAGCGTCCCCGACCTCCCGGCGCACCACACGTCGTCGGGGCGGCTCGCCCAGAGCGCGAGGCACTCGCCCGAGCCGCGGGGCAGGAGCTCCGTCCAGCCTCCGTCCGCCTCGCGCCGCACGAGCTTGCCCATGTCGATCGCGTGGAGCGTCTCGAGCGAGTCGCCCCACATCGCGTCGACCTGGAACCAGCCCTCCTCGGGGCCCTCGGTCCACGTTCCGTCGGGCGCGCGCTGCCAGAGGTCGCCCTCGACCCCGACGAGGAGCGTCTCGCCCACGCCGTGCACGCTGCGCACGGTGCCGCTCGCGGGGAGCGCGACGCGATCCCAGCGCGCGCCGTCGAAGTGGAGCAGCGTGCCCTCGTGCCCGCCCGCCCAGACGTCGTCGGGCGCGCGCCCCCACACCGCGCCGAGCGTCGCCCCGTGCCCGACGTCTCGGGGGCCCAGCGCGCGCCGTCCCAGCGCAGGATCACGCCGTCGCTCCCGACCGCGACCGCGTGCCCGGGGCCGTGGCCCCACACCGCGTGCAGGTTCGAGGACGTCAACGACTCTTGCACGATGCTCCACGCGGCGCCGTCCCAGTGGAGGAGCGTCCCCTCGTCGCCGACCGCGTGCACGTCCTGCCGGCCGCTGCCCCAGACCGCGGCGAGCCCGTGCGTCGTGCCGGTGTCGAGCGACGACCACGCGGCGCCGTCCCAGAGGAGCGCCGTCCCGCCCGCGCCGACGACGAGCACGTGTTCGGAGCCCGTGCCCCAGATGCCGTTCAAGGTCTGTGCGGTCGGGAGCGGGTGCTGCACGCACCAGCCCGACGCGAGGCACACCTCCTCGCGCGGCGGCGGGGCCTCGACCACCGGGGCCGGCGCGATCGGAGCGGGCGCGGGCCGCGGCGCCGGCGGCGGGGACGTGCCGCACGCGAGCGTGATCAGGAG
>JAYRVK010000367.1:0-9317 GCA_041918555.1 Sandaracinaceae bacterium | reverse complement strand
TCGCCGCTCGGGTGCTGGTTGAAGAACTCGCTGTACGCGACGAACGCGACGCGGACCCCCGCGCGCTCGATCACGACGGGCGCGAACGCCGCGTCGAGGTCGGCGCCCGCCCCGACCGCGGGGACGCGCGCGCGCGCCAGCTCCTCGAGCGTGCGCGCGAGGCCGCGGTAGCCCTGGTCGTACGCGTGGTTGTTCGACACGCTCACCACGTCGAGCCCCGCCGCGAAGAGCGCGTCGGCGAGCGGCGGCGTCGCCCCGAGCACCGGCGAGCGCCGCGGGCGGCTCGTGTCTTGGCGCGGCCAGCCGGGATCGAGCGGGACGAGGTCGTCGACGAGCGGCTGCTCGAGGTTGAGGAACGCGAGGTCGTCCTCCCGCAGCGCGCCCGCGTACCCCGCAAGTAAGTTTGCGTAGCCGTCGTCGCCGTCGTCGAGCACCGCGCGCATCGCGTGCGGGTTGAGGACGAGATCGCCGGCCGCCGCGATCGTCACCACGGGCTCGGGGGGCTGCGGAGGCGGCGCGGGCGCGACGACGGGCGCGGGCGCGGGGGCTCTCGGCGCGGGCGGCGTCGTCTCGGCGGAGGCCGCCTCCGAGCAGCCCGCGACGAACGCGATCGCCGCACCGAGGACCCATCGAGCGCCGCCCCGCACCCACACGGGGCCGATCGTACCAGGGCGCTCGCGCCGCGTGACCTTCGCGGCCACGAGCGGCTTCGTCAGCGCACGGGCAGGTGGGCCGTGAACCGACGGCCGCCGGCCTCCAGCTCGATCGTCACCTCGCCGGCGGCGGGCGGGACGAGGTCGACGCGATCCCAGCGCGAGCGCTCGAACGCCACGCGCGCGGAGCGGATCGTCATCCCCTCGTCGACGAGGCGTCGACCGTCCGCCGCGAGCAGCCGGAACACGATCGACCCAGGGGTGCCCGCGCGCAGCTCCCCGTCGTCGAGGACGCGGAGCTCCACCGTCGCGACGGGCGCGACGTGCAGCGGGAGCCGTCCCACGATCTGTCGCTCGCTCCACGAGAGGTTCGCGAGGACCACGACCTCCGTGTCTCCCTGCGCGAGACCCACGAGCTCGGCGCTGGTCTCCGTCCCCGAGCGCAGGTCGTACTGCGCGTCCAGGTGGGTGCGCTCGCGGACGGAGAAGTGGGCGCCGTACACCTCGTCGCCGGAGGCGTTCACGTGGATCCGGTGACGCCCCCCCACCGCGACGCTCCGGATGAGGTCGCTCGGGTGGTCGCTCTCGCCGGGGAGCGCCCCCTCGAAGAAGAGCCGGGGGTTCGGCGCGCACTCGCCTCCGTCGGAGCACTCGGGCGCCGGAGGGGCCCAACCCTCGCCCGGGACACAGCCGGAGACCATGGCGGTGAGGCCCGCGATCAGGAGCGTCGCGTCATCGCACCGGCACCGTCACGGCCCAGCGGCGGTGGCCGGCCTCGAGCTGGAAGGTGACCTCGCCCGCCTCGGACGGCGCGACGAAGTCGATGCAGTCCCAGCTGACGCGCTCGACCTCGACGTCCTCGCTCGTGATCGTCATCCCCTCGTCGACGAGGCGATCCTCCTGCTCCGAGAGGAGCTGGAACACGACCGAGGTGCGCTGGCCCGCGAGGGCGTCGCCGCCCGCGAGCACGGTGGGCTCGACGGTCTCGATGCGCGCGACGCGGATCGACACGCGGTCGTAGAGCTCGTCGCTGCCCGGCGCGAGCACCCGCACGAAGGAGTCGCCCTCCGCGAGGCCGCTCACCTCGACCCCGAGCTCGCCGACCGGCGGCTCGTCGATTCTCGCGACCGTCAGGAACCACGGCGCGCTGCTGACCACGTCGACCGCGCCGAGCTCGGTGCCGTCGTTCGTGTCGATCGAGAGCCGCTGCGTACCGCCCATCGCGACCGTGCGCAGGAAGTCGAGCGAGCCCTCGTTCTCGCCCGGGAGCGCGCCGTAGAAGGTGAGGCCCGCGATCGCGTCGGAGCACGTCTCGCCCTCGGGGCAGGTGCCCGAGGCGGAGCGCTCGCCCTCCGTGTACGTGCAGGCGGCGCAGATCGCGAAGAGCGTGGCCCCTGCGGCGGCGAGGCGGAGGGGGCGGCGGAGGTGAAGTCGGTTCGTCGTCATGCCCGGTCCCATCGCAGCCGCCGTGCCAGCGTTTCGCCCACGAATTCGGGCTGTGCCGCGGGTGTGCCACGCGACCCGAGTGTGGTTGCCCGCTCACGCGGGCCGGGGCATACGGACGGGCATGCCCAAGCAGCTCCGCATCCACGTCACCTGCCCGGACGACCGCGGCCTCCTCGCCGCGGTGACCGGGTGCCTCTTCGAGCTCGGCGGCGACCTCGGCGACGCGACCTTCGCGGTGCTCGGGGAGGAGGCGGCGCTCACCTGCGTCTGCGCGATCCCCGACGCCCTCGACGAGGAGGCGGTCGAGCACGCGCTCGAGCGCCTTCCCGCGCTCGACCGCGCGGAGATCTCGGTGCGCCGCTTCAAGCTCGGGCACCTCCACGCGCAGAGCGGCCACGCGACCCACGTCGTCCGCGTGCGCGGCCTCGACCGCCCCGGCCTCGTCGCGCGCCTCGCCGAGGGCTTCGCGGAGCTCGGCGCCAACGTCGTCCGCTTCGACTCCGAGCACGACGTGCGGGGCGTCGAGGGCGAGTACGCGATGACCTTCGAGGTGTGGATCCCGGAGGGCCGCGAGGACGCCGTCCTCGCGAACGCGTCGAACGTCGCCGAGTCGATCGGCCTGCGCTTCTCCTCCGCGCGCGCCGCGGACTGAGCGCGAGCCGGTCGCGCGCTCGCTTCGCTGCTACGATGGGCTCGATGGAGGCCCGCGACCTGCGCCGGATGGAGATCGACGAGTACGTCGCGCTCGACCGCGCCGCCGAGGAGCGCTGGGACTACGTCGGCGGCGAGGCGTTCGCGATGGCGGGCGCGAGCCCCGAGCACAACCTCGTGGTGGCGAACTTCGCGGGGTCGCTCCGCGCGGCGCTTCGCGGCAAGCCGTGCCTGGCGATGTCGGAGGGCCAGAAGATCGCGACGCCGCGGACCCGCGCCTACTTCCACCCCGACGTCGTCGTCGTGTGCGGCACCCCGGAGTACGACGAGCGCGACGATCACGCGATCGTGAACCCGACGGTCCTGGTCGAGGTGCTCTCCCCGTCGACCTCGGACTACGACCGCGGCCGCAAGCTCGTGCACTACCGCTCGCTCGAGTCGCTCACCGACTACCTGCTCGTCTCGATCGAGGACCGCAGCGTCGAGCACCACCACCGCGTGGGGCCCGAACGGTGGGAGGTGCGCACGGGCATTCGCGAGGGCGCGCTCGAGCTCGCCTCCCTCGGGATCGCGATCGCGATGGCCGAGCCGTTCGTCGATCTCGAGCGCCTCGGCCGCTGAGGCGCGGCGCTCTGGATACGGGCCCGAGCCGGCTCGCGGTCGGATGGGCGCGAGTAGGTGCCGGGAGACGGGGAGAGTAGGAGACGAGAAGGGTGCGTGCGCTTCGCGCCCGCGGCGACGATCCGATCTTGCCGCGCCGCGGGCGCACGTGTGCCGAGTGCGGCCGAGCGGAGCTGCGTGCGCGATCGGCACCCCCCTTGCCCTCGCCCTCAATCCTCGCCGTCGAGGAGTAGGGTCATGAACGCTGCACCGGGCAAGTGACGACCGACTGGCGCTCCGGCGGAAAGCAACCGATCTGCTGGCGACTCCCGCCCCCCGGGAGCCCTTCGGGTCCGCATCCCGCTTCTACTGGGGCAGGCCGGAGAGCTCGGGCGGCGCCCAATTCTCGCGCTCCGCCGGCGTGGCGCGGAGCTCACCGGCTGCCACAATTGCTCTGGACGTCTGAAAAGTGAGAAGGCTTCTTTCGTTTCGCAACCCATCGAGCTGCGAGCTTAGAACGGCGATCCGCCGTCGGTTCTGCTCCCACGTAAGAATGAGCGATCGGACCGGGCGGCTCGCGTCGCTCCAGAGCGGCCATTCGAACGCTTCAATTTCGCTGCTTAGATCCCTCGCATCGTTACACGATTCACGGTTACCTCCGAAGCAAGAGCGCTCCAACCAGCGCAATTGAGCGGCAGGTGAGAAGTGCACCGGGTCGACGCCCTCAGCGCCCCAAAAGATTGGATCCGTAGAGGCTTCGCACGCGTGGACATAGTCGAGGCGGCAGGACAGATGGTGGTAACGCAAGGACATGGCAAGATCCGGACCGCCCAAAGTGATCTCCCCCGCTCGGGGGTCGAAGATATTCTGATAGTACTCTCCGCGAGAGTAGGCCACCGCGATCGTGTGACAAGACAAACGCTCACCGATCCGACAGAGCTCGTTGAGATGCGCCCACTCCTCGGCGATCGTCAATGGAACGTCGCGGCCCTCGTCTCTCGTATCCCGCGTAGCCCAACGGTAACAACCCTCGAGGCTTCCCAACCTGCAGGAGCGCCGAAAGAGCTCCGCGGCGCGCATTCGCGCGTCATCGCCCCGAGGAGCCCCCGACTCATCAACCAGCGCGAGGCGACCGGCGCTCAAGCAGGAGTCCGCGATGCCGCCCTCACATGCTTCATTGGGGTCCGTGAACTGGGCCAGGTTTTCCCACGCCCAGGGGCCGCGGTCTTCTCGTTCCCTGACGCGTGCACGGTTCGTGAAGCTCACGCCGACTGCCGCACCCAGGGCCGTGCCCACCAGCATCCCGAGGAGAAGTTGCCTCCACGCGATGGGGGTCATGCTCCAGGTCCTACGACGCCCCATGCAACGTCTCTTGCTCCGTCACCCAGGCCGTCGACTCTGCGCTGGTCAGCCCTCGCGCCGTCGCCATCCCCGCCGGAGACCGGGGTCAACGCGGGCTCCAGTCGAGCGTCGCCGCGCCCTTGGCGAGCGCGAGCGAGGTCGGGCCCCGGAGGGGCGTCGGGTGCCTGAGGATCCTCCTCCCGTCGAGGATCGTCCGGTTCGTGCTCGCGGTGTCGATCGCGTGGAGCACGCCGTCCATGAGGAGCAGCAAGAGGTGCACGCGCGACACCTTCGAGCTCGCGAGGAGGGCGTGCTCGTCGCAGCGCGGATAGCTCCCCAGGAGGATCCCGCGCCGCGCGGCCTCCGTCGAGACGGAGCACCGCACCGCGTCGCCGGGGCCGCGGAAGGAGAGGTCGCCGAGGCGCTCCGAGCGCTCGCTCGCGCCGCACTCGGCCAGCGTCATCAGGGGCTCCAGGAGCGTGATGACCGTACCGAACGACGCGGCTGCCGGCGCGGGCCCCTCGCGCGGCGGTGGGCTGCGCTCGTCCAGGTAGACTCGCTCGGGGAGGAAGGACCACGCGGTCGCGGGCTCGGGGGGCCAGTCCGTGACGTCTCCCGTCGGCAGCGCGAAGAGCGCGTGGTCACCGCACCAGAGCAGCAGCGCGCCCTCCGCCAGGACCCCGGCCAGACGCTCGCCGTGCTCGCCCCAGAAGCCCGCGTCCGTTCGCAGGTCGTGCACCTGGACCCGCAGATCCGTGGGCGCCCAGCTGCGCGCCGGGTGGACCACGAGCGCGAGGTGGCGCAGCGAGATGTCCTCGCCGTCGAGCGCGACGTCGACGCGCGGGTGACGCCCGACGATCGCCGACGCCGCGCGGTCGGGCCGCGCCGCGAGCCACGTCGCGGCGCTGAGCGCGCCCCGCTCGTGGATGGCGACGACGGCCAGTCCGAGGTCTCGATGGGCGAACCGGTCGCGGATCCACGCGTAGTGCCGGACGAAGAGCGAACGCAGGGGGGGTCGACCATCGGGACCGCGCAGCACGGCGAGGCTCGTGCGCGACTTCCGGCGTGCCAGCTCGGTCATCGCGTCCTCCTCGCCGCCATGGCGGGCGTCTCTCCGCGAGCTCGCTGAGGTCATCGGGTCGGGCCAGCGAAGGACTCGGCACGTCGCGTACCAGGCGTGATCGGCTGCGTACTATCGCGGAGCCTCGGAGCGGCGCTGGGGTCGGGAGGACGCAGCGCGACGAGAGAGCACACTCGCGAGCTCACCGCCACGACGCGGACGTTGCGTCGCTCAAGGTAGTGAGCGCGGCATCGAAGCCAGAGGTGCGTGACGCGATGCCGCTCGTCGTTCGTTATCCAGAATCTGGATGGAGCCCGGGAGCGCAAGGTCGGTTCGACGGCCGCAGGTCCGACCTCGCCACGCTCGGTCCGCCGGTGGCGTGGACTACTCGCGGCCGAGACCGTGCTTGTCGAGCTTCTCGTACAGCGTCGCGCGGCCGATGCCGAGGCTCTTCGCGGCCTCGGTGCGGTTGCCGTCGGCCGCCTCGAGCGCCTCGACCAAGAGGCCGCGCTCGTACGCGGCCAGGCGCTCCGCGAGGCCGGCGCGAGGGCTCGTCGCGACACCGGGGCCCGCGGGCAAGAGCTCGAGGTCGAGCGCGTCCGGGGGCGAGAGCGCGACCAGCGACTCGATCGCGTTCTTCAGCTCGCGCACGTTGCCCGGCCACGCGTGGCTCATCAGCCGCGCGCGCAGCGCGTCGCCGAGGCGGAAGGGGCCCGCGCCGAAGCGCTCCGCGTACTCGTCGAGGAAGTGGCGCGCGAGGACGTCGACGTCCGCGGGCCGCTCGCGGAGCGGCGGGACGTGGAGGTTCACGACCTTGAGGCGGTAGTAGAGGTCGTCGCGGAACCCGCCCCGCGCGACCTCCGCGGTGAGATCGCGGTGCGTCGCGGCGAGGATCCGCACGTCCACCTTCACGGGCTGGTCCTCGCCGACCGGGCGCACCTCGCCCTCCTGGAGCACGCGGAGCAACTTGGCTTGCGTCCGTGGATCGAGCTCGCCGACCTCGTCGAGGAAGAGCGTCCCGCCGTGCGCCTCGCGGAAGAGGCCGGTGCGCGAGCGGACCGCGCCCGTGAACGCGCCCTTGGCGTGGCCGAAGAGCTCCGCCTCCGCGAGCTCCGCGGTGATCGCGGCGCAATTGAACTTGACGAAGGGGCGGTCGGCGCGGCGCGAGGCGTTCACGATCGCCTCGGCGAGGCGCTCCTTGCCGGTGCCGCTCTCCCCGGTGATCAAGACGGTCACGTCCTTGTCGGCGATGCGACGGACGAGGATCGCGAGCCGCCGCATCGGCTCGGACGCGAACACCATCGCGCGGGAGAGGTTCAGCTCCGCTTCGAGGCGCTCGTTGTCGGCGCCCAGGCGCACCGTCTCGACCGCGCGCTCGACCACCGCGAGGAGCTCGTCGGGCTCGAACGGCTTCTTGAAGTAGTCGAACGCGCCGCGCTTCATGGCCTCGACCGCGGTGCGCTCGGAGCCGTGCGCGGTGATCAGGATCACCCGCAACGACTTTTGCGATTCCACGATGCGTCCGAGCAGCCCGAGGCCGTCGAGCCGGGGCATGCGGAGATCGGTGAGCACGAGGTGGTACGCGGCGCCTCCCTCGAGCTTCGCCCACGCCGCCTCGCCGTCGGCGGCCTCCTCGACCTCCATCCCGGCGTCCTCGAGCACGCTGCGGAGCGTGTACCGGATGCCCTCGTCGTCGTCGACGACCAGGATCCGCGGGGTCACGCCGCGATCTCCTTCGGCCGCCGGGGCAGGCGCAGCGCGGCGCGGCAGCCGCCGCCGTCGCGATCCTCGAGCGTCAGCTCGCCGCCGTGCTGCCGCGCGAGCGAGCGCGCGACGACGAGGCCGATCCCGGAGCCGTCCTCCTTGGAGGTGACGCCCGCCTCGAAGAGCCGGTCGCGCACCGCCTCGGCGAGGCCCGGCCCGCGGTCGTCCACGTGGAACACCACGTCCTCGCCCGCGCCGGCGACGGTGATGATCACCTCGCCGCCCCGGGGGCTCGCATGCAAGGCGTTTTGCACGAGGTTCACGAGCACCTGCCGCACCTTGCGAGGGTCGCACGTCAGCGTCGCCGGCGCGGCCATCACCGAGAGCGCCACGCCGTGATCGACCGCGCTCCCCTCGTGCATGCGCACCACGTCCTCGGCGAGCGCCGACGCCTCGACCTCCTCCATCGCGAGCGGGACGAGCGGCCGCGAGAAGTCGAGGAGCTCCTCGAGGATCGCCTGCATGCGGTCCACCTCGCGGCGGAGCACCGCGAGGCGCTCCGCAGGCTTGCCGTCCACGTCCTTCGCGACCAGAGCGGCCAGGCCCTTCACGCTCGCGAGGGGGTTCTTGAGCTCGTGCGCGATCTCCGCGCTGAGCGCGCTGAGCGCGCCCGTCTGCTCCGCGTAGCCGGCGAGGCGACGGTCGCGCTCCGCGATCGCGTCCTCGAAGAGCCGCTCGAGCGCGTCGGAGATCACGCGCCCCGCCTGCGTGCCGCCGATCACCATGGCCGACCAGATCGTCGCGGCGAGCCACGGGATCGCGCCGCGCTCGAGCGCGCGGCCCTCGCCGAACACCTCGGGCACGAGCCCCACCTCGACGTGCAGGAACGCGATCGCCCAGATCGCAGGGACGACCAGCACGGGCAGGTACCGCATCGGCGGGCCGATGAGGAGCGCGCCGAAGATCGACATCACGACCAGGACCGGGCTCACGGGGCTGAAGAGGCCGCCGGTCGTGACGAGGAACGAGAGCTGCGCGGCGAGCAGCCCGAAGTAGTTGAGCGGGACGTTCACGGCCGAGAGCCCGAGCCGCCGTAGGCGCAGGAACTCGACGACGGAGAGGCCCAGGAGCCAGACCACCGTGACCGCGATGACCGTGCGGCGCCAAGGCGTCGGCTCGAAGAACGCGAACGTCAGGGCGAGCGACACGATCACGGGCGCGACCATCAGTCGCACGCGCACGAGCTTGTCGAGCGTCGCGACGCGCGCGCCGCGGCGAAACGTGTCCTCGTTGGGGCGGGGGCTCGGCACGAAGCGTCGGACGAGCGTAGCAGCCACGGCGGAGGACATCGCGAGGCGGAGCGAATCACGGAGGGTGCCAACGAGAATGGGCACGCGGCACGAGGGGGGGCATCCGCGGCGCCGGACGCTCCGCGTCCGGACCTCCAGACACGTCGCGCGCGTACGACCGGGCCGCGCCGCTGGCACGTCCATCGCACCAGGGCGACGGCATGAAGAAGGTCGTCGTCGCCGTCGTCGTGATCGCGCTCGCGCTGACCGCCGCGATCGCGTGGAAGATCCGGGCGCAGGAGGAGGCGCTGACGGGCCCGGCCCGCGGCTCGGGCGTCGTCGAGGGCGAGGGCGTGGATCTCTCGGCCCGCCTCGCCGCGCGCGTCGTGCGGGTCCTCGTCGAGGAGGGCGCGCACGTCGAGGCGGGCGCCGTCGTGCTCGAGCTCGAGTGCGCGGAGCCCGAGGCGCGGCTCGCCGAGGCCGAGGCGCGGCTCGCCGCGACGCGCGCGCAGGCCGAGGGCGCCAGCTCGGCCGCCGAGGCCGCGACCCGGCAGAGCCAGGCCGCCAGCGCCG
>JAYRVK010000366.1:0-9205 GCA_041918555.1 Sandaracinaceae bacterium | reverse complement strand
TCGCGACGCCCGCGAGCAGCGGCAACGTCGGGGCCTCGATCGCGATCGCGGTCGACTCCGCGCGCAACGTCCACATCGCGTTCCGCGACACGGGCAACGGCGACCTCGGGTACGTGAGCCGGCCGTTCGGAGGCGCGTGGGGCGCGCCGTCGGTGATCGACGGCGCGGCGAGCAACGTGGGCACCTGGGTCTCGATGGCGGTGGACTCCACCGACGCGCTCCACGTCGCCTACCGCGACGAAGGGAACAGCGCGCTCCGCTACGCGCGGCGCCCCGCCGGCGGAGGCTGGACCGAGACGACCGTCGACACGGAGGACAACGTCGGGGAGTTCGCGTCGATCGCGGTCGACGCGAGCGGCCAGGCCCACGTCGCCTACTACGATCGCACGCAAAGCGCCTTGCGATATGCACTGCGCTCCGCGGCGGGCGTATGGACCACCTCGACGGTCGAGGAGGACGACAACGTGGGGACGAAC
The DNA here is from genome assembly GCA_041918555.1 of Sandaracinaceae bacterium. Lineage (GTDB taxonomy): Bacteria > Myxococcota_A > Polyangia > Polyangiales > Sandaracinaceae > JACKEC01. Next base: position 8,729 of record JAYRVK010000366.1, on the reverse strand, counting down.
ACCGCGATCGCGGTCGACGCGGGCGGGCGCGTGCTCATCGCCTACTACGACGTGACGCGCGAGGACCTACGCGCGGCGTGCAAGGACCCGGCGGCCCCGTGGCGCACGCAGACCGTGGAAGCGACGAACAACGTCGGCCAGTACTCCTCGATCGCCGTCGACGCGGCGGGCGGGGTCCACGTCGCCTACTACGACACGACGAACAACGATCTGCGCTACGCCTACCGCGCCGCGGCCGCAGGGAGCTTCAGCACCTTCCTCGTCGACGCGACGAACGACAGCGGCGTCTACCCGGACGTCGCGGTTGACGCGACCGCCGTCCACATCGCGTATCGACGCGCCAGCGACACCAGCCTCCGCTACGCGACGCGCGCGATCGGGGCGACGGGCGCGTGGACCCTCGAGCTGATCGACGACGCGGCCAACGTCGGGGAGCACGCGAGCATCGCGGTCGGCGGCGGCGCGATCCACGTCGTCTACCGCAGCGAGCCGTCCGACGATCTCGTACACGCGCGGCGCACCGGCCCCGCGAGCTGGGCCGTCCAGACGGTCGACGCCACCGGCAACACGGGGCAGTGGACCTCGGCCGCGCTGGACTCGGGGGGCGGCCTCCACGTGAGCTACTACGACGCCTCGCAGCTCGACGTGCGCTACGCCTACCGCGCGCCGGCGGGGGGCTGGACGTTCGCGACGCCGGAGGGCGCCCACGACGTCGGACAGTACTCCTCGATCGCGCTCGACGGCGCGGGCGGCGTCCACATCGCCTACCACGCCTACCGCGACCCGGCGCTGGCGCTGATCACGCAGGATCTGCGGCACGCGTACCTGCGCATGGGCGCCGGCGCGTGGCTCGTCGAGACCGTCGAGTCCGACGGAACCGTCGGTCTCTACAACGCAATGATCGTGGACGGCGCCGGGCGATGGCACATCCTCCACCACGACGGGGACAACGACCTCCGCCACCACTACTTGCGGCCCTGAGACGCGGCCTCGGCCCGCATCAGCTCCGTCAAGAAACCGTGCTCGCCCGCTACGCCGACGCTGCTCGCGCCGCGCCGGAGCGCGCCCGCGCCGCTCGCGAGGAGGAGCGCGATCAGCCGGTCCGCGCGATCCCCACCGGTCTCGAGCTCCGTGATCGCGCGGCGCACGACGGGGTGCTGCCCCGCGATGAGCATGTGTTCGCCGACGAAGCTCACCGCGGGGCGCTTGCGCCGCCGATCGACGCGCGCGTCGCGCGCGGGCGGGAGGCTCAGCGCGTTCCAGCGCGACAGGAGCACCTCCTCGAAGGCGGTGCGGGGCGGCGGCTCCGCGGGGGGAGGCGCCTGCGCGAGCTCGCGACCGTCCCTCGCCAGCTCCGCGAGGGCGTCGGCCTCGACCCCACCGAGGACCTTGGCGCGCACGTGCTGACGCCAGCCGACGGCGCGCACACCGAGGAAGCCGAGGACCGCACGGACCTCGGCCGTCCCGTCGTCGCCGAGGACCGGCACGCCGAGCTCCGCTTGCGCGAGCGCGACCTCCTCGGGCGCGCACACCGGCACGGAGCCACCGGCCGAGAGCCGGTCGCGCAGCGCGAGGAGCGGGGTCTCGGGCACCATACCCGGGACCGTCACGCGCGCGAGCGCCTCGTCGGACGGAGCGCCGATCCGGAGCGCGGCGAGCATCTGCAAGAACCCTTGCGCGCGCCGCTCGAAGCCCGCGCCGGCGAGCCGGTCCGCGAGGCGGTCGAGCACGCGCGTGTGGAGCTTGGCGCACAGCTCGCGCAGCGGCACGTCCCCGAGCACCACCGTGACGAGGAGCTCGGCGTGGAGCGGCAGCGGGGATCCGTCCGGGCCCACCGCCGCGACGACGCGCTCGCCGCGCGGGTCGTGGAGCGTGATCGCCCCGAGCCCCGGCTCGTCCTCGAGCCACGCTACGCCCTCGAGCCCCGTCTCGGGGGCGAGACCGAGCTCGCGCGGGAGCCCGCCGGGCGCGCGGGTCGCGGCGAGCTTGCCGTGCGGGAGGGGCACCGTGTCGAGCAGCGCGCGCTCGGCGAGAGCGCGCACGCGCGAGCGCAGCCGCGTCGCGACGGCGTCGTCGAGCGGCCCCGACCACGTGCGATCGGGCACGAACGCCGGATCGTCCACCCGGATCACGCAGGGCCAGCGCACGAAGTCCGGGTGCGCGCCGAGCGGCTGGAACGAGCGGCTCGGACGGAACGCACGCAGGCCCACGCGCGCCGGATCGAGGAGCGTGATCGTCCCGTGCGCGCTCGACCCGTTGATCGCGGACAGCGCGAGCACCGCGAGCGCGCCGTCGCGTTCCTCGGCCGTGGGCTCGAGCGACGCGACGCGCGGCTGCGCGAGGTTGCGACGCGCCACCTGGTCGCGCTCGAGCTCGTCGTCGGCGACGACGGCCGCGGCGAACACCGAGAGCTGCTTGGTCTCCGCCTCGCTCAGGCGCAGCGCGATCCGCGCGGGGTCGAGCGGCGCGAGCTCCGCGCGGAGCTTGGTGGTCCACACCGCGCCGAACCCAGCGGCCTGCATCCGGACCTCGCTCGGCGTAGCCCACCCGCCGGTGCTGGTCGGGAGCATCGGCGTGTTCTCGAGGCGCTCGAAGTGGAGCGAGCCCCCCGCGAGGCACGCGGCGAGGAGGCTCTTGCGGGTCCACTCGGGGAGCTGGTCGGGCGGCGTGGCGTCGACCGAGCGGCGCACCACGAGACCGATGAGCGTCTCGAGCGCCTTCTCCGTCGCGGTGGCCAGCCCCACCGAGGCGAGGGCCTGGGCCGTGAGATCCGTGCGGTGCGCCGCCACGTGCACCGCGGGGACGAGCGCGCTCTCGATCACGCGGCGCCGCGCGCCCTGCACGAAGGTCGCGCGCGAGCGCGGCGAGTCGGCGAGCGCGGCCTCGCCGATGCCGAAGGCCTCGAGCGCGTCACCGTGGCGCGCCTCGTCGAGGAGCGCCGAGAGCTCGAACCGGAAGCGCGCGTCGTAGGTGCCCTCGAGCCGCGGCGCGGTGATCAGGCCGCGGGCGACGCGGCGCGCGGACTGGAGGCGCGCGACGGTGCTCGAGACGTCGCGGATCGGGCGATCGCCCCACAGCACGGCGAGCATCTCCCGGAAGCGCTCGGGCTCCTCGGCGGGCAGTCGCAGCACCGCGCGATCGAGCGCGCTCGCCCGCTCGTCGCCGCGCGGCTCGAGCCACGGCTCGTCCCAGCTCGCCACGCGCAGCGTGCCGCCCTCCGCGGCGGCGGCCGCGAGCGCCACGCGCGGGCCCTGGATCGTGGCGAACGCCTCGCACGCGGCGAGCCGCGCGACCGCCTCGCGATCGGTCGCGTTGCCTCCGCGCTCGCGGATCCGCGCGCACCACGCCTCCAGCAGCCGCCGCACCTCGGGGGCGGACGTGAGCGAGGCCGCGGAGGCCTCGGCGACGTGGAGCAAGAGCGCGCGCGCGCCCGCGCCGAGCACGTAGGCCACGCGGTGCGCGCCCACCTCGCTCAGCGCCACGAAGTCGTCGTCGGCCGCGCTCGGTGGGAGATCGATGCAGGCCTCGATCGGGACCGCCTCGGGCATCGTGAGCTCGGTGAACGGTCGGGTCTCGATCAACACCTGGACACGCGCCGCGGCCCCCGTCGCGAGCGTCACGGCCGCGTTGCGCAAGCCCTGGCCCTTCACCTCCACCCGCGGCCCGGTCCAGAGGATCGTCGGGTCGACCGGATCGCGCGCGCGATGCCGCGCGAGCGCCTGCTCCCGCGCGGCATGGCGGCGCAGCGTGGCGAGGCGCTCGGTCGCGTCGACGAGCTCGCGTCCGAGCAGGCGCGCGAACGCCTTGCGCTCGATCGGCGAGGACGCGACCGGGTGCCAGCCGCCCAGCTCGAAGGTCGCGGTCTCGGTGTCGGCGACCCAGTCGATCGGCGCCTCGCCGAAGTCCGCGGCGACCGCGTCGAGCGTGGTCGGGTCGAGCCGCCCGAGGCGCCACACGAAGGGCACGCGCGCAAGGCGGGTGAAGCGGCGCTTGCCCAGATCCGTGTCGGGCGCGGGCGACTCCGCGATCCACGTCAGGAGCGCGGTCAGCGCCGCGCTCGCCTCGAGGGGGTCGGGCGCAGCGAGCTGCATGCGCGGGAGCGGTGCCTCGCCGACGAGGACGCCCGCGTAGCCGCGCGCGAGCCGGAGCGTCCACTCGTGGATCGGGTAGCTGGGGAGCCGGCCGACGAGGGCGAGCTGCGGATCGATCGGGAGGTGTCCGTCCTCGATCACCGCGATCGACGGCGGCGTCACGTCGTAGAGCTCGCGCCCCATCCGGCGCCCGAAGTGGCGCACCTCGAGCGACGCGCGGTGCCGGTTCCCCCACGCGACCGCCGCGGTCGCGCCGGGCCGCTCGACCTCGAGCGCGACGCCGAGGCTGGGCAGGATCTCGCGCGCGAGCGCCCCGTCCTCACGGACGCGCAGCCGCGGGCCGATCAGCGGGCCGTAGTCGACGAAGCTCGCGCCCGGGAGGAAGCTCCGCAACGTCTCTTGCTCTCGTATGGAGAGCTCGTACACGGCGCGCCCCTTCGGCGCGGGACCCCCGACCGCGCGGCCGAGGTGGAACGCGAAGATGGCCCCCGCGCTCTTCGACTGCGCGAAGAGCGCGCGCGTCGATGCCGCGCCGCCGCCCACCGTCGGCCAGGCCGGCGCGTCGGCGAGCGGGCTCTTGCTCTCGAGGAACGCCGCCAGCGCGCCGGCACACCGCGCGCGGGCATCCTCGTCCGAGCGTGCGGCCGCGAGCACCTCGAGCGCGAGGAGCACCCCCGCGCGAAGGACCGAGGCCACCCGCGCCGCGTCCTCGGGGCTCCCGCCCTCCACCCAGTCGGCGACCTCGCGCGCGCGATCGCCCTTGCTCGCGCGGCCCGCGGCGCGCAGCGCCAGCGCCTCGTGCGCGACGACCGCGGCGGCGAGGACCGCGCGGCGCAGGCGCGCGAAGACCTCGTCGTCGACCACCGACTGGTAGTCGACGGTCGGGGTGAGCCCCGCGCAGGTGGCGACGCCCTCGAGCCCGTGCGGCGACTCCGGTGCCCAGCGCGCGAGCGGCCGGCCGTCCACGAGGAGCGACACGCCGGCGCCGGGCGCCCGCGGATCGCGGAGCGCGACCTCGCCGGCGAGCCCCTCGACCTCGAAGGCCTCGGCGGGCACGCAGCTCTTGAGCGAGCGCCCCGGCGCCTTCAGCGGCACGACGAGGACGTGCGCGCGATCCGCCTCGAGGCGCGGCTCGCGCGGCTTCTGGCGCGCGAAGCTCGCGCGCTTGCGCCGGTGCCGCTCCGCGAGCTTCGCGAGGTCGCTCGCGCGCGGCGGGAGCCAGTCGCCGAGGAGCGCGCTCCCCGGATCGCCGGGCGGCACCCACAGCGAGTCGCCGAGCCACGGCTCGAGCTCGGTCGGGAGCGGATCGCGGCCGACGTGGACGCGCTCGATCCCGCGCGCGTACGGCCCGAAGCTGCGCGGCGTGCGCGGCCGGCCGAGCGCGTCGCGCAGCAGCGGGACCTCGAGGAGCGGCGCGAGGACGGCGGAGGGCCGCGCGACGACCCGGTGGCGCCAGTCCTCGCCCGCCGCGTGCACCGCGAGGAGCTGGATCGCCGCGGCGCGCAGGCGCTCCCGCTGCGTCGGGGTCCACGCGTGCGCCGGCGCGTCGCCGAGCTCGAGCGCGAGCCGCTCGACCAGCGCGGGGATCCGCTCGCCGGCGCGTGTCAACGACTCTTGCACGGGAGATTCTTCGAGCCGCACCGCCGAGCGGGACGCGTTCGTGGGCATGCGGGCCGCGTCGAGGTAGACGCGGAGCGGCACCGCGGCGCGCGGCGCCTCGAAGGCCGCGAGAGGCAGGTCGTAGCGCGCGAGCACCACCCCGAGCTCCGCCGCCTCGAGCCGCGCGGTGGGCGCGGCGAACGTGGGATCGATGAGCGCGACGAAGCCCTGGAGATCGTCGCCGAGCGCGAGGCGCAGCAGATCCGCGTGCGAGCGCGCGTGCCCGAGCTCGCTCTGCCCGATCCGCACCGGCACGCGCGAGTCGTCGCAGCTCATCCGCGCGACCGACAGCTCGCGCGGCTCGCCGTAGCCGACCATCAGCGGCACCGCGTCGAGGAGCGGCAGCCGGCGCAGGTGCACGAGCCCGCCCTTCGCGGGCGCCTCGCGCGGCGGCGTGCGCGGCTCGGCGCGCAGCTCGCGCAGCCGCGACGCGGAGCCGTCTCCGGTCGTCTCGAGCAGGCGCGCGGAGTAGCGCGCGGCCATCGCGCCGCCCTCCCCGTCCGTGACGATCACGTCGATCCAGCGCGGCTCGAGCCCGAGCGCCGTGTTGACGCCGGTCGCGAGGAGCCGATGCGCGCGCCGCTCTCTCCTGGGCGCCGGATCGACGAGCTCGTCGAAGAGCCGCGCGAGCGACTCCGCGTCGGGCCCCGGCCCGTCCCACGCGACGCGCACGTCGTCGGCGTCGCCGCTCACCCGGATCGCGGTCGCGCCGAACGCGACGGCGGCGCGGATCACCTCGAGCACCCACGCGGTCGGGTCGGGGAGCTGGTAGTCGCGCAGCTTGTCGACCGCGCGCGCGGCGTCGACGCGCAGGCGCCCCGTCGAGACGCGGCGTCCCTCGCTCACTCGATCGCCTCCGCCGCCGCCGCGAGCCACCGCTCGTCCTCGGCGTCCTCGTCGAGATCGCCGCGCCAGAGCAGGAGCACCCGCACGAGCAGCGCCGCCGCGGTCTCGAGATCGTGGGGCGCGAGCTGCCGCGCCGCGCGCACCGCGTCGTAGTCCGCGTTGAGGAGGAGCGGCGGCCGCGCCACGAGGCGGAAGGGGTCCGCGAGCGCGTCGTCCACGTCGAGCGCGACGGGGAGCCCGGCGCTCGTCCCGCTCAGGGCGAGCCTGGTCGCCCGCGCCCCTGAGAAGCGGGCGAGCAGCGGCCCGCTCGGTCGCCGCAGGATCGCCGCGAGGAGCTCGCGCGCGCGATCCATGAGCGCGAGGTCGGACTCGGTCGCGTCGACCGCGGCCGCGAGCGTCAGCTCCTCCTGCACCTCGGGGATGGCGCGCCCCGCGAGCACCGACAGGGTCGAGGCGTAGCCGGTGCGGTTCCGCGCGACCGACAGGTCGACCACGCACCCGCCCGCGCGCGCGACGACCTGCGTCAGCGCGTCGGACGCCTCCGCGACGTAGACGTCCTTCTTGCCGAGGGCCGCCACGGGGATCGCGCGCTCGCCCTTCACCGGCTCGAGCAGCGGGACCCGGATCGCGCGCCGATCGAGATCGAGCCCCGCGTTCCACGCGACGGCGAGGAGCTCCTCGAACGGCGGGTGGTCGGCCTCGCGGCGCGCGAGCTTCGCGAGCACGTCGTGGACGTGGATCGTGAGGTCGCGGTCCACGACGCGGCGCGCGATCCGCATCGCGCGCTCGTAGTGCGCATCGCGACGGACGTTGTCACGGCTGAGCGTGTGCTCGAGCCGCGGATCCTGGATCGAGACCGCGACGCGCCCGAGCAGATCGTGGCCCGTCTCGTGGAGGAGGAGCCCGCGGTTGAAGAACGCGACGTGGGGAGATCCGTCGCGCGGCAGCCCCGCGACGACCGTCGTCGCGCCGTCGACGACGGTCACCGAGACGAGGGCGTCGACGCCGAGCGGGCGATCGATCCGGGACTCGTGGATCACCTGCCCGCCGGACACGCTCGCGACGAAGCGGATCGGGATCTCGGCGTGCCGGCACCACTTCGCGAGCGCGGCCGCGGAGCCCTGCACGAGGCCCTCCACCTCGCTCGCGCGCCGGCGCAGGCGCAGCGTCACGGTCGTGCCGGCGCCGCCCGCCGCGCGCGCGTGGAAGAGCTCGTAGCTCTGATCGGTCTTGAGCTCGAGCGTCCACTGATCGCCGCGGCCCTCGGTGGTCCGCACGATCACCACCTCGGGCGCGATCGCGAGGACGGAGACGAACCCGACCCCGAACTTCCCGATGGTGTCGTCGCGGCCCTCCTTGCCCGATCGGAACAGCACGGTGAGCTGCTCCTCGAGGACCTCGCGGCTCATCCCGCACCCGTCGTCGCGCACCGCGACGTCGAGGGTCCCGAGCGCGTCGCCCTCGGCGCCCGGATCGGGCTGGAACGCGAGCGTGACGCCGATCGCGGTGGCGCCCGCGTCGATGCTGTTCTGGACGAGCTCGCGGTAGAACGCGAGGGGGTCCGCGAACTGCTGGATGAGCTCGCCGACGAGCCCGTCCTCGCGGCCCTCCTCGGCAGGGCCGGCGCCGTGTCCCGCGCGATAGGCGCCCATCGGCGCCGACTATCTCATATGGGCGCGCGGCCGCGATCGATGGCGCGCTCGAGCGCCGCGCGATCGAAGCCGGTGATGATCTCGCCGCGGAAGTCGATCACCGGGATCCCGGTGGGGCTCACACCGGCCGCGCGCGCCGCCGCCTGCATCGCCTGCCGCGCGCCGGGCTCGCGCTCGACGTCGCGCTCGACGAAGGGCACCCCGCGCTCCCGGAGGAACCGCGCCGTGGATCGGCACGCGCCGCACCACGACGCGCCGTAGATGATCACGTCGGCGTCGGCGTCGCCCGCGGGCTCCGCGGCCGCGACCTCGGGCTCCTCGGCGGCGCCCGCGCGGTCGACGAGCGCGTCGAAGGCCTCGCGCGGCATGCGCCTCACCTCGTAGCGGCCGCCCGCGCCGGCGCGGGGGAGGTGGGCCACCGACACGATGCTCGGATCGGGCGCGCGGTCCACCTCGAGCCCGCGGGCGTCGACGCGCACGC
>JAYRVK010000365.1:0-5716 GCA_041918555.1 Sandaracinaceae bacterium | reverse complement strand
GCCACCGGACGAAAGACCGTGCTCGAGCTGCGGTCTCCCGTCGACCCCGGCCCGGTCCCGGTCCCGGTCCCGGCTCCGGTCCCGGTCCCGGTCCCGGGCTCCGGTCCCGGTCACCGGACCGATTTATCGACACCCATTGAGTCCGGTATCGACCCTGCCAGGACGATCACGCTCGAGTCTCCCGAGCCCGCCGCCGACGGGCATTTCGGGACCCGCGTGGCCCTGCTGGGAGATAGCAACGGCGATGGGCTGGCGGAGGTCGGGGTTCTCGCGGCGCGGGAGTCGATCGCGGGCTCTCCCACGCTCCAACACGTCTATGTCTACGAGGGGTCCACGACGTTCTCGGGCGAGCTGACAGTTCGTATCGATGGCTTGGCCACGCGGGATGTCATTCGCACCTTCGGGGCCGGTGACAGGAACGGCGATGGGTTCAGCGACCTCCTCCTCGGCACCGGCGTGCCCGCCGCCGAGGGGCGCGTCTACGTTCACCGGGGCTCGCTCCCGGGGATCGGCGCGAGCCCGAGCGTCACGTGGGGCGAGGGCGTCGCGATGGCGCGCGACGAGTGGGGCAGCTCGCTCGCGGTGGTCGGGGACGGTGACCTCGATGGAGTCCGCGAGGTAGTGCTGGGTGCTCCAGGAGTCGAGGCCTTCGCGGGCCGAGCGGCGCTCATGCGCGGTGACGCACCGACCGGGGCCGTACCCTATGCGTCGTTCGCGTCCCCATCCTCCGAGGTGGGCGGTGCATTCGCAACGCGCGTGCTCGGCGCGGGAGACGTGAACGGCGACTTCCAAGACGAGCTGCTGGTGCTCTCGAGCGCAGAGGACGAGGGACCCATCGCCGACGTGGGGAGGGGGTATGTCCACTCCGTCGCCGATGGCGCTGCGCGGGGCACGTTCCAGTGCGCGGCCCCCGTCTCGATGGGGGTCAACGACGCCGCGGCCATCGACATCAACGGGGATGGTCTCCTCGACGTGGCCCTCGGTTGCTTCGGAGAGGGCGAGGCCGGACGCGAAGGAGATGGGCGTGGGTACGTGTTCCTCGGCGGCGCCGGCGGTCTGGGTGCCCGAAGTGATCCTCTAGTCCGATGCCGGCCTTCTTCGCGAACTTCGGATTCCGAGTAACGGCGGGCGACTACGACGGCGACGGGTTCGGCGACGTCGTCTTCTGCATGCCCGGTGACGCCAACGGCGCGGTCGCGGGCGCGGGCCAAGCCTACGTGTTCAGCGGATCATCCGAGGGACTCGGTGGCCCGCCGAGAGTCCTCGGCTCGCCGAACCCCGAGCCCGACGCCTCGCTGTGCGCCGAGTGAGCGCGTCAAGGTGTGATGCACACTCCACCTGCGCAGTCGCGATTGCAGCTCCACGACCCCGTCGGCGGACAGTTGCACGAGGCCGACGCGCAGCCGAGCGCGGCGTCGACGACGCACGTCTGCCCGCGCGCGCAGCCCGTGACGGTGCACCCCGTCGGCGGCGGTGTGGTGCACCCGCTCGCCTCGCACACGTTGCCGATGCAGCAGTCGGGGCGGCGGCCGCCATCCGAGCACCAGCAGAACGCGCCCGCGTAGCAGACCTCGCCGCGACCGCATTCCGTGTCCGCCACGCACTCGTTCGGCGGGCCGCACTCGCAGGGGAAGCAGCCGTTGCGCTCGTAGGTCATCCAGCCGGGCGTGCTGCACGCGATGTCGCAGAGGAGGCCGCTGTTGTCGCACGGGACGCACACGCCGCCCTCGCACCACGCGGTCGCGCTCGGGCACTCGGCGTCGGTCGTGCACGGCGTGAGGCACGCGCGGTACGCCGCGAGGCACGCGTCCTCGGTGTCGTAGCGCTCGCCGCAGTCGGCGCCGAGGCAGTCGCACCACGCCGCGAAGTCGCACCCGATGCCGTTCCACACGTAGCGCGGGAACGGGCGCTCCGTCGGGCCGCACGCCCGGCCCTCGCGCGCGTCCATCGCGGCGCACGCAGGATCGCCGGCGTCGATCGCGCCCGCGTCGAAGGGGCCCGCGTCGGTGCTGCCGCCGTCCGTGCCGCCGCCGGCATCGAACGGGCCCGCGTCGATGGTCTCGCCCGCGTCGGTCCCGCCTCCTCCGTCGCCGCCGCCACCGCCGCCGTCGGCGCCGCCGCCGCCCGCGTCGCTGCCGGCCCCGCCGCCGTCCATGCCGGCGCTGCCGGCGTCGTTGTCGGATCCGCCGCCGCAGGCGACGAGGGTGAGGGCGATCAGGGTCAAGTGAAGGGTTCGCATGGCGGACATTCTCGACCCGGGTCGGTGTGGGCTTCAAGCTCCCGCCGATGCGCCGCGCCCTCGTGCTCTTCGCCGTGCTCTCGACGCTCGCGTCCTGCACGAGCTGCGGGAGCGTGGTGGAGCCCGCGCCGCCGCCCATCGCGCCCACGCCGCCACCATCGCCGTCGCCGCCGCCGAGCGGGCCGCTGCCGCCGCGACCCGACGGGCCCGCGCGCGCGTGGTCGCCGCTCGGGACGAACCTCGACGGGCCCTTCGACTGGAGCGAGGTCGCGCCGTTCATCGACGGCTTCCGCCTCTCGCGCGCGTGGACGAGCGCGCCCGCGGAAGGCGCGCCCGACGACGCGCAGCCGATCGACGTCGACGCGCACGGCTGGGTGCGCTCGCTCCGCCCGCGCCAGATCGTGCGGACGGGGATCCACTGGGACGTGCGCAGCCTGCGCGCGGGCCGCTACACGGTGATCTACGAGGGCGAGGGCGAGCTCGCGACGACCGGCGGCGCGCGCGATCGCGTCGTCGAGCGCGCGCCCGGGAGGCTCGTCGTGGACTGGGATCCCGCCCGCGACGGCGGGAGCTTCGGCCTCGCGATCCTCGCCACCGACCCGCAAGATCCCTTGCGCAACATCCGCGTGCTCCCGCCCGGCGGCGCGTGCCGCGAGGAGCCCGCGCGCTTCTGCGAGGCGAGCACCAGGGGCTGCGAGTGCCTCTCGTTCGTCGAGCACCACGAGGCGCTGCGCTTCCACCCGGACTTCCTCGCGGACCTCCGCAGCTACGGGGCGCTGCGCTTCATGAACTGGCAGATGACCAACGGCTCGCCCGAGGCGCGCTGGGACGATCGACCGCGCCTCGAGGACGCGCGCTGGTCGGTGCACGGGGTGCCGCCCGAGGTGATGGTCGATCTCGCGAACCGCGTCGGCGCCGACGTCTGGCTCTGCGTGCCGCACCGCGCGGACGACGAGTACGCGCGCGAGCTCGGCCGGCTCGTGCGCGCGCAGCTGGAGCCCGCGCTCCGCGTGCGCGTCGAGCTCTCGAACGAGGTGTGGAACGGGATCTTCCCGCAGTGGGAGCACGCGCGGCAGGAGGGCCTGCGGCTCGGCCTCGGCGGGCCCGAGCGCGACCTCACCCTCGCGCAGGCGCGCTGGGTCTCGCGGCGCAGCGTCGAGGTCTGGCGCGCGTTCGACGAGGGCTTCGGCGATCGGTCGCGCACGATCCGCGTGCTCGGCGCGTTCGTGCACAACCCGTGGCTCACCGGCGTGATGCTCGACTTCGAGACGACCGCGGAGGACCTCGACGAGCTCGCGATCGCGCCCTACTTCGGGAGCCTCTTCGGGCCCGAGCGGCGGCAAGAGGTGCTCGACGGGGGCGCCGACCTCGTCCTGCGCGACGCCGAGGGGACGCTCGCCGAGGTCATGCGGAGCACGCGCGAGCACGCCGCGCTCGCGCGCCGGCACGACGCGCGCCTCGTGGCGTACGAGGGCGGTCAGCACGTGGTCGCGGTCGGCGAGCTCACGCACGATCGCGAGGTGCAAGAGATCTTGCGTGCCGCGAACCGCGATCCGCGCATGGGCGAGCTCTACGCGCGCTACCTCTCGGAGTGGCGCGAGGCGGGCGGCGCGCTGATGGTGCACTTCGTGAACGCGGGCGGCTGGAACGACTCCGGGAGCTGGGGCGCGCTCGAGCACCCGCGCCAGGACCCCGCGACGGCGCCCAAGCACCTCGCGCTCGAGCGCTTCGCGCGCACGACGCGACCGTGGTGGTGAGCGGCCGTCCATCGGCTACGCTGCCCCGATGGCGATCGGCACCGGCAGCGTGATCGACGGATACGGGCTCGGGCCGCCGCTCGGCGACGGGAGCACCGGGCGGGTGTTCCGCGCGACCGCGCCGGGCGGTCGGCTCGTCGCGCTGAAGCTCCTCGACGAGGAGCTCTCGAAGATCCCCGTGATCAAGGCGCGCTTCGAGCGCGAGGCGCGCGCGCTCAACGGGCTCGATCACCCGCACCTCATCAAGATCCTCGACTACGGGACGTTCGAGGAGACGCCGTACATCGCGATGGAGCTCCTCGCGGGGCGGCCGCTCGACGAGCTCCTCGAGGAGCGCCCGCTCGGGCCCGAGCAGGCCTACGAGATCGGGATCGGGATCGTCGCGGGGCTCGCGCACGCGCACTCGCACGGGGTCCTGCACCGCGATCTGAAGCCCGCGAACGTCTTCGTCGCGGAGCTGCCCGACGGAGGCCTGCACCCGAAGCTCATCGACTTCGGGCTCGCGCGCTTCACCAACGAGGATCGCTGGGGACAGCACGAGACGTTGACGGAGGAGGGCACGCTCCTCGGGACGCCGACGTACATGGCGCCCGAGCAGGGCTTCGGGAAGCGCGCGACCGAGCAGAGCGACGTGTACTCCGCCGGCGTGGTCCTCTTCGAGCTCCTCGCGCTGCGGCCCCCGTTCGACAAGGAGACGCGCTCGGCGGTGATCCGCGCGCACCTGCTCGAGCCCGTCCCGAAGATCCCGACGGTGCGTCCGGGCCTGGTGGTGCAGCCGCAGCTCGAGGCGCTGCTCGAGAAGGCGATGGCCAAGAAGACGCAGGACCGGTTCCCGAGCGCGGTGGAGATGCTCCGCGCCATGCAGGACATCCCCGTCCCCGCCGCGCGCTACGTGTGATGCGCTGGTGGGGCCTCGTCGTCGCGGCGGCCGCGTGCACGGAGCCCGCGCCCGCGCCGCACGAGCAGGTCGCGCCCGTCGCTCCGACGCCCCCGACGGCCGAGGAGGCCGAGCCCGCGACCGACGAGCCCCCGGACTGGCTCGACGCGGTGCCCGACGAGGCCGCGTGGGCGCGCCTCGCCGCGCCCTCGAGCGAGCACGCGATCGCGCGCACCGACGTCGTGAAGATCCTCTGGGATCACGCGACCGATCGCGTGTACTTCTGCCAGTCCGAGCGCTGGCCGCTGCACTACGACTTCGCGGTGCGCTTCCTCGCGAGCCCCGCGCGCCCGCTCGGCGATCGGCGCGCGTTCAACGCGCGGCAGTACCTCCACCCCGATCGCGAGATGCAGATGGCGAGCCTCGTCCGCTATCGCGACGCGGAGCTCTTCGCGCTCGAGCTCGGGCCGGCGGACAACCTCGACGGCGCGGGCGTCGTGCGGCTGATGGAGCGCGTGCGCGGCCTCGTGTTCTTCGGGGACCGCCTGCGCTATCGGCCCCGCTCGGAGCTGCATCGGCGGCGAGTCCGGCGCGTCCGTGACGAGGTGCGCGCGCTCGAGACGAACGACCTCTGGGCGGGCGTGCGCTACCAGCCGGTCACCCTCGGCGAGAGCGTGGGGCGCCTGCGCTTCGTCGAGGGCCCCCTCGACGCGGCGACGGTGTTGCCGGATCAGATCCTGGTGCTCGACCACGTGCCGAACGACATCCCGCTCTGCGCGGGGATCGTCACGAGCGAGATCCAGGCGCCGCTCGCGCACGTGGCGGTGCTGAGCCAGTCGCGCG
>JAYRVK010000364.1:0-4681 GCA_041918555.1 Sandaracinaceae bacterium | reverse complement strand
GCGGCGAGCGCCTCGGCGCGATCCTCGGGCGTCGGGGGCGGCGTCGGCGCGGGCGGCGCGGTGTGCGGGGGCGCGGGCGGCCGCGGCGGCGGGGTCGTGGCCGTCGGGGTCGCCGTCGGGGCGTCGGGCCGCGTCGAGGCGTCGGCCGGGTCTTCGTCGGCCGGGGTCGTGGCCTCGCTCCGGAGGAGCCACGCCGCGCCGACCCCGCCGCCGATCGCGAGGACCGTGGCGCCGAGGATCGCGAGCGCGGTGATCCCTCGGCGCGAGGGGGGGGGCACCGGGCCGGGGGGCGAGTAGACCGCGGTCGCGGGCACGCGCGGCGTCGGCACCGCGGGGGGGGGGCCGAGCTCGATCTGCACGCCCGAGAGCGCCTGCGTGGGGATGGTGTCGGGCGGCTCGATGGTGCCGAAGGGCGGGAGATCCTGGATCGTCGCGCCGTCGAGGAGCGGGTCGAGGCCGGCGAGCGGCGGCAGCGGGACGGGGGCCATCGGCCGCGGCGGCGTGCCGGGCGCGAAGGGCGAGGGCGGCAGCTCCTCGCGCCGGTTCGGGATCGGCAGCGCGGCCGCCGAGGCCTCGGGCCGCGACGACTTCGTGCCGAACGTCTCGCGGATCCGCCGCTCCATGTCGACGAGCCGCGCGCCCCCGTAGCGCCGCACGAACGCGCCGACCTGCGAGCGCGTGGGCCGGCGATCGCCGATCGCGTAGAGCAGCGCCTGCCCGAACGCGCGCGCGGTCGAGAAGCGGTCGTTCGGGTCGCGCTGGAGCGCCTGCAGGATGGCGGCGGCGACGTCGTGCGAGACCTCGGGCCGCAGCTCGTCGACCGACGGGATCTTCATCGCGACGATCTTGTGGAGCACCTCGACGGTCGACTGCGCGTCGAAGAGGCGGCGCTGTGAGAGCAGCTCCCACGCGCAGACGCCGAGGATGAACACGTCGGTGCGCCGATCGACGTCGTTGCCGCGCGCCTGCTCCGGGCTGAGGTACGCGAGCTTGCCCTTCATCTCGCCGTGCTGGCTCTCGGTCTGCCGCTCCATCGCCTTGGCGATGCCGAAGTCGGTGATCTTCACCTGCCCGCCGACGTCGACGAGGATGTTGTGGGGCGAGCAGTCGCGGTGGATGATCCCGAGCGGCTCGCCGGTCGGCGCGCACGCCTCGTGCGCGTCGTGCAGGCCGTTGGCCGCCTGCGCGATGATCTCGACCGCGATCTCGACGGGGATCTTCTCCTGGCGGCTCGTCAGCTCTTGCAGGAGGTTCGCGACCGACACGCCGGTCACCAGCTCCATCACGAGGAAGAGCGAGTTGTCCTCGGCGCGCCCCAGATCGAGCGTCGAGACGACGTTCGGGCTCGAGATGTTCGCGGCGATGCGGCCCTCGTCGAGGAACATGGAGACGAAGCGCGTGTCGTCCGCGAGGTCCGGCTTCATGCGCTTGAGCGCGACGAGCTTCTGGAACCCCGCCTCGCCGATCGAGCGCGCCGCGTAGACCTCGGCCATGCCCCCCGTCGCGATCGGGAAGAGCACCTCGTAGCGTCCGTAGTGGAGGCGCCCGGGGGGAACGGTCACCACGCGAGGCTAGCCGGGTTCGCGACGGATTTCACATTCCCGCATCGACCGCGGCGTCGGTCGCGGCGTCCACCCCCGCGTCGCTGCCCGCGTCGGTGGGCTCGCCGCCGTCCACGCAGTCGGGGTGCGGCGGGTCCTCGAGGCAGAGATCGAACTCGTGCCGGATGCACCCGCTCGCGAGGGTCGCGAGCGCGAGCGCGAGCGCGAGCAGGAGGAGCGCGATCGATGCGCGCATCAGAAGCGCACCCCGACGGGGCGCCCGTCGAGCACGACCACGTCGATCGCGCCCTGCGACGCGGGCGTGCCGCCGACGATGATCCAGACGATGGCGCCCACGAGCGACAGCCCGCCGAGCACCGTCATCGTCGCGCCGAGGCCGTAGTTCGGATCGGTGCCGCGCAGGCACACGCCCGAGCCGCCGCGCTGATCGCACTGCTGGTCGAGCATCGCGTACACGCCGAGCCCGACGAGCCCGAGGCCGACCACGCCGAGGATCGAGGGCAAGATCCATTGCTCGAGCGGGCGCTCCGCGTGGAGCGGGCTCGTCGTCGTCGTGCCGGGGTCGGCCCCCTCCACCTCCGCGACCTCGGGGGTCTCCACGTCCGTGTCAGGGGCGCTCGAGCCCTCGATGATCAGCGCGCGCCCGCGCGCGGTCTGCGCCGCGGTCACGGCGGCGCGCCCCGCCGCGAGGAGGTTCCCGTCGCGCACCTCCTCCGTGGCGGTGTAGGTGCGGTCCTCGCCGACGATGAGGCTCACCGTGAGCGAGCTCGGCCGTCCGTCGGTCGCCCACGTGGTGACCGCGGCCACCATCGAGACGCCGAGCTCGCGCGCGACCGCCCAGGCGCACGCGCTCGCCTGGCACTCGGCGAGCCGCGACGGTGGCACGCGCATGGCGAGGTCGGCCTCCGGGAGCAGGCGCAGCCCGTCCTGCTGGAGCGCGAGCGCGACCGCCTCGCGGGCCGCGCGCGCCGCGTCGGCGGGCGCGTCGCCGCCGATCCCCATCACCATCACGTCCTGCGCGGCCGCGCCCGCCGGGAGCGCGCACAGGAGGAACGCCGCGATCGCCGCACGCATCGGGCGCGGACCATATCCCCAAACCCGCCCCTTGTCCGGTGGGCGCGGAGCGGTAAGGTCGCGCCCATGAGCGACGCCCTCTCCTCCGACTCCCTGTTCCACCCGACCGAAGAGCACCGGATGCTCCGCCAGACGGTGGCCGACTTCGCCGCGCGCGAGGTCGAGCCGCAGGCCGCCGCGCACGACGCGAAGGGCGAGCTCAACGTCCCGCTCTTCCGCAAGCTCGGCGAGCTCGGCCTGCTCGGGATCACGGTGCCCGAGGCGCACGGCGGCGCGGGCATGGACACCATCGCGGCGGTGATCGTCCACGAGGAGCTCAGCAAGCACGACCCCGGCTTCTGCCTCGCGTACCTCGCGCACTCGATGCTCTTCGTGAACAACTTCTTCCACTGTTCGAACGACGAGCAGAAGCGCCGCTACCTCGCGAAGGTGATCTCCGGGGAGTGGATCGCGGGCATGGGCATGACCGAGCCGGGCGCGGGGACCGACGTGCTCGGGATGAAGACCACCGCGGTGCGCGACGGCGCGCACTGGGTGCTGAACGGCACCAAGACGTACATCACGAACGGCTGCGAGGGCTTCTGCTTCCAGGTCTACGCCAAGGTCGACGGCAAGATCACCGCGTTCGTGGTCGACCGCGACTGCCCCGGCTTCTCGACCTCGAACCACATCGACAAGCTCGGGATGCGGGGCTCCACGATGGCCGAGCTCGTCTTCGACCAGTGCCGCTTGCCGGCCGCCAACCTCCTCGGCGAGATCGGCGGCGGCGTCGTGCACATGATGCGCAACCTCGAGATCGAGCGCCTCACGCTCGCCGCGATGAGCTGCGGCATCGCGTCGCGCTGCGTCGAGATCATGGTGCGCTACGGCGAGGAGCGGAGAGCGTTCGGCGAGCCGATCAACCGCTTCGGCCAGATCCAGCGCTACATCGGCGACGGCTACGCGATGACGGAGGCTGCGCGCGCGCTGACCTACAACGTCGCGCGCGACGTGCGCGCGGACAGCCGCGCGCGGATCGGCTCCGACGCGGCGAAGCTGTTCGCGGCGCCGGTCGGCAAGACCGTCGCGGACTGGGCGATGCAGGTGATGGGCGGCGCGGGCTACTGCCGCGAGTTCCCCGTCGAGCGGCTGTGGCGCGACGCGAAGCTCCTCGAGATCGGGGGGGGGACGCTCGAGGCGCACCAGAAGAACCTGACCAAGGACCTCACGAAGCTGATGGCGGGGTGATCGCGCCTCCGGTCTCGAGCCCGGACGGAGCGCGTCATGTGTGGACGCGGAACTCGAGGCTGCGAGCGAGGCCGCTCGCCCGCTGGCGGACTCGGCGCTCCCAAGCGCGCACGCCCTGGCGCGTCAGGGTGAGCCCGCCGAGCAGACCGAGCGCCAGCACGTCGAAGGCAGCGGCCTCGATCCACTCGACGTCCGCGCGATACCCGACGACGGCCACGGCCTCGGTTCGGCGGAGGAACTTGTTCAGGGTCTGCCCGTGAACCCCCACCGTGCCGCACGATGCGAAGTAGATCAGACGCTTCCGGCACCGCCCCTCGAGCTCTTCCTCGAGGTCGGCCAGGGTCACCGTGCTGTCCCCGCGTCGCCGGTCCTCGAGGTAGATCTCGCCCGGGCTCCCGTGGAACCCGAGGTAGAGGATGGGGTAGCGAGCCATGCCCCGTTGAGTCCACTTGTTCAGGTAGTGGAGGAGCTCCGGACGCGTCGCCACGTCGCGATGGAGGTACGGCATCTGGAGGCCGGAGTAGCTCCGCAAGAGGCCCAGCGCCGGCTCCACGGTCGTCCGGTCGTGCGTGCCCCACCACTCGCCCTCGAGGCAGAAGATCCCGTGTACTCGCGGGCGGCGTCGCGTGGGCGCCGTGGCATCGAGACCTCTCGTCTGGACCTTCATCACGGGCATCCTCGCATCGCATCGGCGGAGAGCGAAAGCGCAAGGTACGTTGCTTCGCGAGGACGAGGGCGAGGACGAGGACGAGGACGAGGACGAGGACGAGGACGAGGACGAGGACGGGGACGAGGACGAGGACGGGGACGAGGACGAG
>JAYRVK010000363.1:0-9572 GCA_041918555.1 Sandaracinaceae bacterium | reverse complement strand
CGCCGCGCGCGAGCGCCTCGGGCCCACGTGGCACTTCGTGGCCAACGAGGGCGGCCCGGTGCAGCGCGTCGGGGTGCTGTACGACGGCGCGCGCCATGCGCTCGACTGGGCGCGCACCCACCGAGAGCCGCAGCTCGACGAGCGCGCCAAGCCCGCGCTCGAGGTGCGCCTGCGGCCGCGCGAGCGCGGGCCCGCGGTGCGCGTGATCGTGGTGCACCTCAAGGCCGGCGGGGACTCCGCGCACGTGCGGCGCGAGCAGCTCCGCCGCCTCGAGCCGGTGCTCCGCCTCGCGGTCGCGTCGGAGGACGCGCTCGTGGTGGTGGGCGACTTCAACGCGACGGGCGAGGCGGACCGCGCCACGATCCGCGCGCTGACGGAGCGCCTCGGCCTGGCGTGGGCGTCGGAGGAGCTCGCGTGCACGGCGTACTGGAACCGGCGCGACGGATGCTTGGGCTCCGCGCTCGATCACGTCCTCTCGCGCGAGCGCCCGGCGCGCATCGCGGCGCGCGGCCCGTGCGAGACGATCGGCTGCGACCCCGGCGAGCGCTGCCCCGCGTTCCACCGTGAGGTGAGCGATCACTGCCCGGTCGACGCGGCGTGGTGAGGGGCTACCAGTCCTCGATGCCGAAGACGTCGCGGAGCTGGTTGTAGTCGTCGTTCGAGACGCGGCCCGTGAGGCCGATCCGCACCGAGATGTTGCTCGCCTCGCCGCCCCACGGCCACCACAGGCCGTACGCGATCAGCGGCGCGGGCGGCGTCGCGTAGAGCACCTGATCCTCGCGCACGCCGCCGGTCGAGGTGGCCACGTCCGCGATCGCCGGCGGGGCCTTGGGCAGCGTCGCGCCCGTCCAGCGCTCGGTCAGGACGCTCGAGACCACGCGGCGCGCGCGCTCGGCGTCGTCCAGGACGAGCGTCGAGGCGACGCAGTCGAAGCGCCGGTCCCAGCTCCAGCCCCGCGACACCCACGCGGCGCGGAGCTGTCGCAGGCGCTCGAACAGCGGATCGATCGGAGGGCTGGGCACGCCGGCATGCTACGGCATCCTCGAGGTGGGACGCGAGAGCTTGGCGATCGTGTTCCGGCTCACGCCCAGCCGCCGGGCCGCCTCGGCCTTGTTCCCCCCGCAGCGCTCGAGCGTGGCGCGGACGTACGCCGCGCGCGCCTCGTCGGCGGTGAGCCCGTGAGGGAGGAGCACTCCCTCGGCGCTTGGTGCGCTCCTGCCCGGCGCTCGATCGGGGAAGCGGTCGGTGCGCAGCACTCCGTCGGGCGCGAGGACCACCGCGCTCTCGATCCAGTGCTCGAGCTCGCGCACGTTGCCGGGCCAGCTGTGCGCGATCAGCGCGGCCTGCGCGGCCGGATCGAAGCGTGGCTCGGGCCGCCCGTAGCGCGCGGCGTAGAGATCCGCGAAGTGCTTCGCGAGCCGCAGCACCTCGTCGGGCCCGCGGTCGACGAGCCGCGGGACCTCGATCGAGACGACGCGCACGCGGTAGTACAGATCGCGCCGGAACGTGCCCTCTTCGACGCGCCGCTCGAGGTCGTGGTGCGTCGCGCAGACGATCCGGCAGTCGGTGTGGATCGACGCGCGCCCGCCGACCCGCTCGAAGCTCCGCTCCTGGAGGAAGCGGAGCAACTTTCCTTGCACCATCGAGGGGAGGTCGCCGATCTCGTCGAGGAACAGCGTGCCGCCCTGCGCGAGCTCGACCTTGCCGGGCACCGTCCGCTCCGCGCCGGTGAACGCGCCGCGCTCGTGGCCGAAGAGCTCGCTCTCGACGAGCGGATCGGGCAGCGTGGTGCAGTCGACGGTGACGAAGGGGCCGCCGCCCCGCGCGCCGTTGACGTGGATCGCGCGCGCCAACAGCGTCTTGCCGGTGCCGGTCTCGCCCCGCAGGAGCACCGTCGCGTCGGTCTGCGCGGCGAGGGCGATGCGCTCGTAGACGCCCTCCATCGCGGGGCTGCGCCCGACGATCCGGTTGAAGGGGCCGCGCAGCACCAGGCCCGGGCCGCTCGCGTCGTCGGCGCGCAGGGTGGTGAGCGCGAGCGCGCGGCCGAGCTGGATCGCGAGCGCCTCGAGGTAACGCTCGTCCTCCGCGTCGAACGCGCCGTCCGCGCGGTTGAGCACCTGCACCACCCCGCGGACCGGCGCGTCGGCGCGCTCGCGGATGGGCGCGGTGAGGAGGCTGCGCGTGACGAAGCCGGTCTTCGCGTCGGCGCTCGGGTCGAAGCGCGCGTCGGCAGCGGCGTCGTCGATCCGCACGAGCTCGCCGGTGCGCGCGACGTGGCCGGCGATCCCGCGCGAGAGGGGCTGGCGGAGCTGGTCGAGCTCGGGCAGCACCGCGACTCGCGTCACGAGGTCGCTGGCCTCCGCGTCGACGAGCCACACCGTCGCGCGCTCCGCGCGGAGCGCGCTCGCGAGCGCGCCCGCGACGTCGTCGAGCATCGCGTCGAGGTCGACCTCGCGGGCGAGCCGCGACGCGAGATCGACGAGGAGGGAGAGCCGGGTCACCGCGGCCCGAGCATACGTCACGCCGCGCGGCGCTCCGTCGCGCGCAGGCAGATCGCCTCGCCCTCGCGGGCCGCCACGGTGCCGGGCCGCGCGAGGGCCGCCTCCCGCTCGATCGCGTCGACCGCGTCGTCGTCGCGGGCCGGATCGTGGTGGAAGAGCACGAGCCGCTCCACGCCCGCCGCGTCGGCGACCGCGACGCCGGCCTGCCACGTGGAGTGGCCCCAGCCGACGCGCGACGGGTACTCCGCCTCCGTGTACATCGCGTCGTAGATCAGCACGTCGGCGCCGCGGGCGAGCGCGACGAGGTGCGGATCGGGCACGGCCCAGTGCTCCGTGTCGGTCGCGTAGACCACGCTGCGCCCGCCGAGGCTCACGCGGTAGGCGAGCACGCCGCCCGGGTGGTTGAGCTTCGCGGCCCGCACCTCGAGCGCGCCGACCGCGAGGGGCGCGTGGTCGAGCTCGACGAAGGCGAGCCGCGCCCGCATCGCCTCGAGGCCGACGGGGAAGCACGGCGCCGCCATCTGCCCGCCGAGGGCGGCGCGCAGCCCCTTCATCCCCGCGAGCGTGAGCCGGTGCCCGGGCAGGTACGCGGGCACGAAGAACGGGAGTCCCTGGATGTGATCCCAGTGGAGGTGCGACAGGAGCAGCGTCGCCTCGGTGCGCCCGTCGCGGAGCATCCGATCGCCGAGGCGGCGCAGGCCCGTGCCCGCGTCGAGGATGATCGTGTGCTCGCCGCTCTGGATCTCGACGCAAGGGGTGTTGCCCCCCGTCTTCCGGGTGGCCTCGCCGGGCGACGCGATGCTGCCGCGCACGCCCCAGAAGCGGATGGTCAGCTCGGTGGTCATGTCTTCGCTCCTCCTGGGTCCGCGCACTGCGATCCCCGTGCCACGAGCGCGGCGAGCGCGAGGACCCGCGCGCCTCCGCCGGCTGCTCCGCGCGAGCGCACCCGGACGGAGCAGCGCCTCCGCACGGAGCGCTGGCGCCGCGCGGTCGGCGCCCTAGAACGGCCCCGTGCCGACGCCCCTCTCGCGCGTGCGCGCGCTGAACGACCGCCCCATCCTCGCGGGGGGGAGCCACGTCCTCTACTGGATGGTCGCGGCCCGCCGCGCGCGCTCGAGCTTCGCCCTCGAGCGCGCGGTCGACCTCGCCCTCGAGCTCGACCGGCCGCTGCTCGTGCTCGAGCCGCTCCGCGTGGACCACCCGTTCGCGTGCGCGCGCTTCCACCGCTTCGTCCTCGACGGCATGGCGGATCAGGCCGCCGACTTCGCGGAGCGCGGGATC
The DNA here is from genome assembly GCA_041918555.1 of Sandaracinaceae bacterium. Taxonomy (GTDB): domain Bacteria; phylum Myxococcota_A; class Polyangia; order Polyangiales; family Sandaracinaceae; genus JACKEC01. The sequence continues at coordinate 5,790 of JAYRVK010000363.1, read as the reverse complement.
GCGTACCACCCGTACGTCGAGCCCGCTCCGGGAGCGGGCCGCGGGCTCGTCGCCGCCCTCGCCGAGACGGCCTGCGCGGTCGTGACCGACGACTGGCCGTGCTTCTTCCTCCCGCGCATGCAGGCCGCCGCCGCGGCGCGGCTCGCGGTGCGGCTCGAGGCGGTCGACGGGTGCGGGCTCCTCCCCATCGCGCTCGCCGGCAAGCCCTTCGCGCGGGCGTTCGACTTCCGGCGGTTCCTGCACCGCGAGCTCGAGGCGGCCCTCGAGCACTGGCCCGCGGCGGACCCGACCGCCGTCGAGCGGCTGCGCCGCGGCGCGATCCCGGACGCGATCGCCGCGCGCTGGCCCGCCGCGACCCCGCTCCTCGCGCGCGACGCATCGCTCGCGGCGCTCCCGATCGATCCCTCGGTCGGCCCCGTCGACGCGCGGGGCGGCCGCACCGCGGCGCGGGCGCGGCGGGCCGAATTCGTGTCAACGATTCTTACTAGATACACAGAGGAGCGTGACCACCCGGACCTCGAGGCGACGAGCGCGCTGAGCCCGTGGCTCCACTTCGGGCACCTCGGATCGCACGAGGTGCTCGCCGCGATCGCGGACCGCGAGGGCTGGTCGCCGGCGGAGCTCGATCCGTCGGCCAAGGGCGCGCGCGAGGGCTTCTGGGGCACGAGCCCGGAGGCCGAGGCGTTCCTCGATCAGCTCGTCACCTGGCGCGAGCTGGGGCTCAACGCCTGCCGCTTCGACCCCGCCTACGATCGCTACGAGGGCCTGCCCGCGTGGGCGCAGAGGACCCTCGCGAAGCACGCGCGCGACCCGCGCCCGCCGGGCTACGACCTGGCGCGCCTCGAGGCCGCGGCGAGCGACGATCCCCTCTGGAACGCCGCCCAAGCGCAGCTCGTCCAGACTGGACGAATGCACAACTACTTGCGGATGCTCTGGGGCAAGAAGATCCTCGGCTGGGCCCCGAGCCCCGAGCGCGCCGCGGAGTGGCTCGTGTTCCTGAACGACAAGTACGCGCTCGACGGCCGCGACCCGAACAGCTACTCGGGGATCTTCTGGTGCCTCGGGCGCTACGACCGCGCGTGGGGCCCCGAGCGGCCCATCTTCGGGACGGTCCGCTACATGACGAGCGAGTCCGCGCGGCGGAAGCTGAAGCTCCGCCGCACCCTCGCGCGCTTCGGCCCTCAGGGCGTCTGACAGTAGTGGCGGACCCGCGGGTCCTTGTCGCGGAACTCCTGGCAGGTGGTCCCGCTCGGGCAGTCGCAGTCGTCCGTGCACAGGATCTGGCAGTGGTGCGTGAGCACGATCCCGTTCAGGGCCTCGCAGGAGTAGCCGGTCGGGCAGGTCTCGGCGCTCGGGGAGCAGCTCGCGCCGATCCCCGAGGAGTCGTTGGTGACCGGCGGGTCGGTGCACGCGCCCGCGTCGGTGCCGCCGCCCGCGTCCGTGCCGCCGCCCGCGTCGGTGCCGCCGCCCGCGTCGGTGCCGCCGCCGCCGTCGGTGCCCTCGCCCGCGTCGGTGCCGCCGCCCGCGTCGGTCGGCGTCGAGCCGGCGTCCGAGGCGCCGCCGTCGGTGCCCGCGCCGCCCGCGTCCTGGCCGGGCGTGCCGCCCGCGTCGACGCCGGTGCCGCCGCCGCAGCCGGCGATCGGAGAGAGGATGGAGAGCGCGATCGCGAAGAGAAGATGAGCTCGCATGGCACCGAGCCTAGCGCGAGCTGGCCTCACAGTCCGCGGTGACCCTCCGGACGGAGCGGGATCTCGCCCCGGAGCGCGGCGTCGATCACCGCGACGATGCGCGCGCGGTCGCGGGGCAGCCGCCCGCCGAGCGGGAGGTAGTTCGACGCGTGGTTCGTGCGGAAGAGCGCGTCGGTCGGGCGCGCGAGGTCCACCATCGCGCGCAGCTCGCGCAACAGCTCGGGCACCGGAGGCACCTCGAACCTGCCGCGCTTCGCGAGCGTCGCGAGCGGCGTGCCCGGCACCACCGTGACGGTGAGCGCGGCGAAGTACTCGGGGTCCATGTCCGTCACGAGGCGCGCCGTCGCCTCGGCGTGCTCGACCGCGCGCTCGGGCGCGATCCCGAGGAGCGCGATCACGCTGAGCTCGAGGCCGGCACGCTTGGCCTTGTGGGCGGCCTCCACGTGGCCCTCGAACGTGTCGCCCTTCGCGATCTTCTTCAGCGTGACGTCGTCGCCGGACTCGGGGCCGACGTAGAGGATCGCGAGGCCCAGCGCGCGCAGGCGCGCGAGCTCCGCGTCGGTCTTCTCGCGGACGTTCCGCGCCATCGCGTAGCAGCTCACGCGGCGCAGGCGCGGGAAGCGCGCGCGGCACCGGGCGAGGATCGGCTCCCAGTGGTCCATCGGCATCACGAGCGCGTCGCCGTCCGCCACGAACACCTTCTCGACGCGCGGGCCCGCGAGACGCGCGGCCTCGTCGAGGTCCTCGAGCACCTCGTCGAGGGGACGCAAGGAGAATTGCTTGTCGCGATACATGTCGCAGTAGGTGCAGTGGTTCCACGAGCACCCGATCGTCGCCTGCAGGATGTAGGCGTCGCTCTCGGACGGAGGGCGGTAGATGCGACCCGCGTAGCGCACGCGAGGGGATGGCTCGCCGTGCGGTCGCGTGCAAGCCTCTCCCCCGTGAACAGCGAACACGACGTCACGATCCTCGGCGGCGGGCTCGCGGGCCTCTCGCTCGCGCGCCAGCTCCGCCGCGAGTCCCCCGAGCTGCGCGTCGCCGTCATCGAGAAGCTGGCGCGCCCGCTCCCCGAGGCCGCGCACAAGGTCGGCGAGTCGAGCGTCGAGCTCGGCTCCTGCTACTTCGAGCACACGCTCGGGCTCGGCGACTACCTGCGCGAGCGGCAGCTCATCAAGAACGGCCTGCGCTTCTGGCCGGGCGGCGGCCGCACCCACGCGCTCGCGGACCGCACCGAGATCGGGCCGCCGCAGCTCCCGCGCGTGCCGTCCTACCAGCTCGATCGCGGGCGCCTCGAGAACGACCTGCGCGAGATGGTCGAGGCCGACGGCGCGACGCTGCTCGAGGGCGCCTCGGTGAAGGACGTGGCCTTCGGCGCGCCGCACGCGATCACGCTCGACGACGGCCGCGTGCTCACGAGCCGCTGGGTCGTCGACGCGAGCGGCCGCCGCCGGCTGATCGCGCGCAAGCTGGGCCTGCACCGCCCGAGCGGGCACGGCGCGCACGCGTCGTGGTTCCGCATCGAGGGCAAGCTCGAGCCCAAGGACCTCGTGCCCGCGTCCGAGAAGGAGTGGCACGGCCGCGACCCCGACGGCATCCGCTGGCTCTCGACCAACCACCTGATGGGCGAGGGCTACTGGCTCTGGATCATCCCGCTCTCGAGCGGCCTCACGAGCATCGGCGTCGTGGTCCACGCGGAGAAGCACCCCTTCGAGACGATCCACACGCTCGAGAAGACCCTCGAGTGGATCGCGCACCACGAGCCCGTGATGACGCCCGTGCTCGAGCGCTACGCGGTCGCCGACTTCCGCTGCCTCAAGGACTACAGCTACACGACCGAGCGCTCCTTCTCGACCGACCGCTGGGCGCTCGTCGGCGAGGCGGGGCTCTTCGTCGACCCGTTCTACAGCCCGGGCTCCGACTTCATCGCGCTCGCGAACTGCTACACGACGGAGCTGATCCAGGCCGACTTCCGCGGCGAGGACCTCGCGCCGCGCGTCGAGTACTTCGACTTCTTCTTCCGCAAGCTCGCGCGCATCTCGACCGCGACCTACGCCGAGGCCGCCGAGACGTACGGCGCCCCGCGCGTGCTCCCCGCGAAGCTCTACTGGGACAACACGAATTACTGGTCCTTCGTGTGCCAGTACTTCTTTCAGGGCATCCACCGGCTGCCTCTGTCGGAGCAAGCGAGGTTCCTCCCCGTCGCGGAGAGGTTCGCCTCGCTGAACCTGCGCGGCCAGAAGCTCCTCACGCACTGGGCGCGCCTCGCGACCGACCCCGTCGAGCGGGTGCACGTGGTGATCCCGCCGATCCCGTCGATGCTCGCGAACCTCCACCTCGACCTCGAGAAGGAGATGAGCCTCGAGGAGACGCTCGCGTACCTCGAGGAGAAGGCCGACGCGACCGAGGTCGTGCTCACGGATCTGTTGCTCCGCGCGGTGTGCGAGCTCGGGGCCGAGCGCGGGAAGGCCCTGGTCGACGCGCTCGGCGCGCGCGAGTGGCCGCTCCCGGACCTGCGCGCGCGCGTCGACGCCGAGCGCGGCGAGCGCCGCGGGCGCCGCAAGCGGCTCTCGGCGCTCGCGCGCGACGTCGAGCGCATGCTCGGGCCCGCCAAGGGCTCGCTGGTCGAGGCGGCGTCCGCGGTGTTCCCCCGCGAGCTCGGCGCGGGCGCCCACGCGCCCTCGCCGTAGACGCCTTCCGAGGGCGGGTGAGGGTCGTCTACCCTCGCGCGCATGGACGCCAGCACGATCGAGCGGGGTCTCGAGCAGCGGACGATCACGCCCGAGGACGCGCTGGCCGCGCTCGCGGTGGCCGTCCGCGACGCGCCGACCTCCACGCGGCGCATCGAGGCCTGCGCGGTCGTCGGCTCGCTGGCGGGGCGCGCGCTCGGGGCGAGCTGGGAGGTCGCGGAGCGCGCGGCGTTCGTGCTGCTCGAGGTCGCGCGGGAGACCGACGCGGCGGCCGAGCGCGCGCGCCTGCTCGGCGCGATGGGGCGCGCGCTGCGCAACGCGTGGCTCGTCCCCTACGTCCACGCGCGGCTCGACGACGACGACGAATGGGTGGCGACCGCGGCGATCGCGGCCGCGGGCGGCCTCGCGTTCCCCGCGCTCGAGGCCGCGGTCGCGCGCTTCCTCGAGGCGGACGCGCCCCCCGCGCGGCGCCTCGCGGCCCTCGCGGCGCTCGGCCGGATGGGCGCGCAGAGCGCCGCGGAGCGCATCGCCGCGCACGTCCGAGGCGGCGGGGGCGAGGGCGCCGCCGCGCTCGCGGCGCTGACGGAGATCCGCTCGCGCGCGGCCGAGGCGGACGCGCTCGCGTTGCTCGCGGGCACCCCCGATCGGCGCGCGCGCCTCGCGGCGATGCGCTACCTCGCGGAGCTCGGCCGGCCCGAGGTGCTCCCGCATCTGCGGCGCCTCGCGCGCGAAGACGACGCGGAGCTCCGCCTCGCGGCGAGCTTCGCCTCGCGCGCCTACCGGGACGAGACGCGCACGGGGGCCGACGAGCGCATGCTCGCGGCGCTCACCGAGACCGACCGCGCGGTGCGCGCGTCGCTCGCGCGCCGCCTGCGCACGCTCCCCGTGGGCGACGTGCTCGAGCACGCGGAGCTGCTCTTCGCCGACGAGCCCGAGGCGGTCGTGCAGGTGCTCGCGGAGGTGCGCGCGCCCGAGGTGACCGAGCGCTTCATCGCGATCGCCAAGGACGACGCGCTCCCCGCGAGCGTGCGCGCGCGCGCCGCCGGCTCGATCGAGGCGGACCTCGCGTGGGAGCGGGACGCGCTGGTCGCGCTGGCGACCGACGCGAGCGCCGAGGCGGTGCGCGTCGCGGCGGCCCAGACGCTCGGCGCCTTCGCCTCCGCGAGCGACGTGCTCGAGCACCTCGGCGCGCTCCTCGACGAGCGGTCGCCGGCGCTGCGGGGCGCCTTGCTCTGGGCGCTCCAGCTCGCCGCGCGGCCGCGCGAGCTCACGGCCTCGGAGCGCGCGCGGACCGACGCGATCCTGACGCGAGCGCTCGGCGACGAGGACGCGTCCGTGCGGCGCCGGGCCGCGTACGTCGCGGGCAACCTCCACGCGCAGGGGCTCGTGCCCGCGCTCGTCGAGCTCGCGCGCGG
>JAYRVK010000362.1:0-3497 GCA_041918555.1 Sandaracinaceae bacterium | reverse complement strand
CGGGCGGTGCGAGCACGTCGCGCTGGCGGTGTGGGCGTTCCGGCGCGCGGACGAGCTCGACCCCGAGGTCGCCGACGCGACGGTCGAGCTCCCGGGCGAGGGCGCCGCGGTCGCGGCGGGCGCGCTCGACGCGGCGCTCGAGCTCGTGCGCGAGCTCCTGCTCGACGGCGCGGTCGGCTCGGGCGCGGCGCTCGGAGCGCGCTTCGCGCGCGCGCGGCGGCCGCTCGAGGCGGCGCATCTCCTCTGGCCGCGCACGATCTGCGAGGACCTCGAGGAGACGCTCGCGTCCTACGCGGATCGCGCGGCGTCCTATCACCCCGAGCGCGTCGGCGAGCTCGCGACCGAGCTCCACGCGCGCGCCCGCGCCGCGGCGCGCGAGGCCGCGATCCCGGCCCGCGCGATCCTCGGCGTCGACGAGCCGGACGAGACCGCGCTCGAGCACGTGCGGCTCGTCTCGCTCGGGTGCCGGCTCGCGATCGAGCCGTCGAGCGCGGGCCCGCGCGCGCGCGCCGATGTGTTCTTGGCCGATCCCGACACCGGCGCCGTGCTGGTCCTGCGGCACGGGTGGTCGGTGGCCGAAGGCGAGGTCGGCGCCGCGCTCGCGACGCGGCACGTGGCGCGGGGGATCCCGCTCGGGGTGCTCGCGCGCGGGCAGCTCGTGACCCGGGCGGCGCGACGGCGCGCCAACCAGGCGCTGACGCTGACCTCCGATCGCGGCGGCCTCGCCCGCACGAGCGTGACCCCGCAGGCCGGCGCTTGGGAGGCCCTGGCGCCGCCGCTCCTCGCCCACGACTTCACCGCGCTCTCGGCGGCGCTGCGCGACCTGCCCCCGCGCTTCGTGAGGCCGCGGCACCTCGCGGATCGGATCCGCGTCCTCGCGGTGCACGAGGTGTCCGCGGTCGCCTACGACCCCGCGTCCCAGACGCTGCGCGGGCGCGTCCACGATCGCGCGGGCGGCGAGGCGCGCGTCGCGCTCGCGCACTCGCGCGCGGCGCCGCGCGCGATCGACGCCCTCGCCGCCGCGCTCGTCGCCGGGGGGGTCTCGTACGTGAGCGGCGAGGTCCGCCGCGAGGGCGACGCGATCCACCTCGTCCCGCTCGCCGTCGTCACGCGCGAGCGCGTGATCGCCCTCGACCTCGACGCGCCGGAGCCCGCGCGCCTGCCCGCGGCCGCGACGCCCGAGCGCGACGACCCGCTCTCCGCGCGCCTGCTCGACGCGCGCGGGCTCCTCGACCGCGGCGCGCACGCGGGCCTCCGCCACGTGACCGACGCCTGGCGCGCCGAGCTCGTCGAGAGCACCCATCGTCTCGAGGAAGTGTCGTTGTCGAGCTGCGCGGCGCGGCTGCGGGACCTCCACGCGCGCCTCGCCGCCCGGGCCGGCGGCGAGGCCGACGACGCGCTCTCCACGGCGTGGCTCGACGCCTCGCTGCGGATCCGCCTCGCCCTCGAGGCGGGCTGACCCGCGGGCCGCGACCGAGCGGGGTCGGCCGCGCGCGGAGCCCGAAGGTGAGCGACGGAGGGAGGCGGCTTCAGAACTGGAAGTAGACGAACGGGCGCGACTCGGCGCCGAAGAGCACCACCGCCCACGTGAGCCCCACGAGGATCGCCACCCGCGCGGGGGCGCCGACCTTCACGAGGAGGTTCTCGTCGTAGCGCAGCTTGGCGAGCAGGTGGATCGCGGCGAGGGCTCCGAGCGCGACCGCGCCGAGGAGCGAGACCTCGGTCCCCGCGGCGAAGGTGCCGATGCGCTCGCACACGACGCCGATGTCCGAGAGGCTCGTCGCGCGGAACGCGATCGTGCTCGGGAAGACGAGCGCCGTGTTGAGGAGCCAGCCCGCGACGGGCTTGCCGAAGAAGTCGGGCGGCGCGCCGAAGCGGCGGTACCACTCACGCGTCACCGCCTGGATCACGCCGTTGTACGCGCCCCACGCGACGAAGGTGAGGCCCGCGCCGTGCCAGAGGCCGAACAGCGTCCACACGATCCCGATGTTCAGCGCGACGCGCCACGGGCCAGCCCGCGCGCCGCCGAGCGGGTGGAACACGTAGTCGCGGAACCACGTGCTCATCGTCATGTGCCAGCTCCGGCGGTACTCGAGCGGGCCCGTGGCCAGGAGCGGGTAATCGAAGTTGCGGGGGAGGTCGACGCCGAAGAGCCTCCCGAGCCCGCGCGCCATCGTGCTGTAGCCCGAGAAGTCGGCGTAGACCTGGCCCCAGAAGGCGAGGGTCGCGAGGGTCAGCGCGAGCCCCGAGGCCTGCTCCGGGTGGGCGTAGATCGGGTCGACGATCAGGCCGAGGTTGTCGGCCACGACGACCTTCTTGAAGAGGCCGAGCCCGATGAGCTCGATCGCAGCCCACGTGCGCTCGGCGCTCGGCGCGGGCGGGCTCTCGAGCTGCGGGAAGAACTCCGACGCGCGCACGATCGGGCCCGCGACGAGCTGCGGGAAGAACGCGACGTAGAGCGCGAAGTCGACCGCGCCGCGGACCGCGACCTGCCTCCGGCGGTAGACGTCGATCGTGTAGGAGAGCGTCTGGAACGTGTAGAACGAGAGGCCCGGCGGGATCTCGCCGTAGACGTGGAAGCTCTGCCGCTCGGCGACCTCGCTCCAGTCGCGCATCCCGAGGAGCGCGAGCGTGAAGTCCCAGTACTTGTAGCCGAAGAGGATCCCGAGGTTGAGCAGCAGGCTCGCCGCGAGGATGAGCTTGCGCCGGCCCTCGCGGGGCTCCGCCTCGAGCGCGCGGCCCGCGAAGTAGTCGACCGCGGTGCTGATCCAGAGGAGCGGGAGCCACTTCGGATCCCAGCCCGCGTAGAACGCCCAGCTCGCGACGAGGAGCACCCATCGCCGCGTCCGCGCGGGCGCGAGCCGGACCACCGCGACGGTCGCGAGGAGGAGGAGCCCGAACGAGAGGCTGTTGAAGAGCATCAGCGCAGCGCGTCGGCCAGGAAGAACGTGAACTTGGGCTGGCCGGAGGCGCCGAGGTGCGTGGCGTCGTTGAGGTCGGTCGAGACGAACTCACCGAGGACGTCCGGCCCGACCACCCGCCCGCCGATGTCCGCCGCCACCGCCTCGAGCCGCGCGACGTGCGCGGGGAGCCACGCGGTGCCGCGCGCGCCGCACACCCCCTCGACGAGCTCGGGGGGCATCGGCGCGGGGACGAGCACGATCTCGGTCCCCTCCACACGCTGCGCGAAGCGCGCGAGCGCGCGGACGGACGGCGTGTCCCCGCGGAACGACCTGCCGCGCAGCCGTCGTGTCCGTACCGCGATGTGCTGCGCCATCCGCTCGGGGTCGAGGGGCCCGCCGTACCGCGGATGGTGCGCCGAGCCCCTCTCTCCGTGGTCGTCGAGGGTCTGGACCGCCTGGCGGTGGCGGACGATCGCGCTGACCTCGCCGAGGGCCCCGGCGATCCAGCGCTCGTCGCGCGCGAGCTCGACGGGGCCGAGGGCGTGCAAGGCGATGTCGAGATCGAAGGCCGGCCGGTTCGGCACACACCGCTCG
>JAYRVK010000361.1:0-15826 GCA_041918555.1 Sandaracinaceae bacterium | reverse complement strand
CGCCGGCAGGCGCGCCACCGTACGTGCCGCCGCCGGCGCCGCCGCCGGTCAGCGCGCCACCGGTCGTGCCGCCGCCGGCGCCGCCGCCGGTCGATGCGCCACCGTTCGTGCCGCCGCCGGCGCCGCCGCCGGTCGATGCGCCACCGTTCGTGCCGCCGCCGGCGCCGCCGCCGGTCGGCGCGTCGCCGTTCGTGCCGCCGCCGGCGCGGCCGCCCGAGGTGCCCGCGCCCCCGCTCGGGCGCGGCGACCCGATCCACGCGCCGCTCGACACGGGCGACGTCGCCCTCGCCGCCGAGGTGCCCTGGGACGAGATCGGGCCGGACGAGGACACCGGGGTGATCCTCGACGCGGCGCCCGGCGAGCCCAGCTGGCCCGGGGTGCGCGAGGCCCCGCCGGCCGTGGTGTTCGCGCCTCGGGTCGAGGAGCTCGACGCCGATCAGTGGGCCGACGAGGTGCCGCCCGAGCCGGACCTCGCCGACTCGCAGTCGATCGACCTCGCGATCGAGGCGGCCGAGTCGATGGTCGCGCGCGGCGATCTCGGCGGCGCGCTCGGCGTGTACCAGGACCTCGCCGTGCGCACGCCGGACGACCCACGGCTGTGGAAGCGCGTCGAGGAGATCGCGCGCGCGCTCCAGCGCCGCTCCGCGCCGCCCGGCCCGATGGAGTGAGCGCCGATCACTCGCTCGCGGGCTCGATGGGCGGGCACGCCGGGAGCTCCCGCGCCCGGGCCGCGCAGTGCTCGACGAACGCTCGATCCGGCCCGCGCGTGCAGGACTGGTAGGTGCACGCAGCGCCGAGCGACCAGTAGCGCGCGAGGACGAACATCTGCGCCTCGGCCTCGAGGGGCGCCGCGTCCTGCGCGGCGCGCTCGTGCAACGCCGACTGCGCGGCGAGCATCACCTGCGCGGCGGCGCCCGCTTGGTCGAGGGCGGCGAAGACCGCGTCGCAGCGTCCTCGCACGTCGTTGTAGCGCGCGGTCCAGGTCTGGAACGGCCCCCGGTACCACGTCGCGAACGGCGCTCCGGGTGTCTGCGGGGGGAGCCCCTGGCCCGCGAGCGCGCGGTAGTCGTCGACGCAGCCCCGCACCTCCGCCGAGAGCCCGTCGGGCAGCCGCGGCCACGCCGGCTCCGCGGGCGGCGCGGCGATGCGTGGGAGCGCGGCCTCGGGCTCGGAGCAGCCGAGGGCCAGCGCGAGGAGGACGAGGGCGGGGCGGCGCACGCCGTTCACGATATCGCTCACTTGTTTCGCGGCCAGCGCTTCTTCGGTCGCGCCATCCCGCCCGTCGGTGGCGGCCCGCGCCGCGGCGCGCTCATCGGACGGGGCGCACGCGGCTCCGGCGCGGGCTTGCGCGAGCGCGTGATGGGCACCGGCTTGCCGCGCACCACGAGGGGACCGTCCGCGGACAGGATCGCGTCGGCGGTCTCGGGCGAGACGCGCACGAAGCTCGCGTTCGCGAGGATCGTGATGCGCCCGATGCTCTGACCCGTCACGCCGCGCTCGTTCGCGAGCGCGCCGACGAGATCCGCGGGCCGCACGCCGCGCGCGCGCCCGATGGGGAGGAACAGCTCGACCTCGTCGCTCGCCGCCGGCGGTGGCGCGGCGCGCCGGCCCCAGCTCGGCGGCGCCTCGTCCAGGCCCGCCTCGTCGAGGCGCACCTCGCGATCCGCCGCCAACAGCGCGAGCGCGGCCGCGGCGACGGCCCGCGGGTCGAGCTCGCCGAGCTCGTCGAGGACGCGCGCGGCCTCCGCCGACGGAGCGGCCGCCGCCTCGCGCACCGCGGCGAGCAGCCGCCCGCGCCGCGCGCGCGCGATCGCCGCGTCCGACGGGACCTCGATCTTCTCGATCACCGCTTTCAGCGTCCGCTCGAGGAAGCGCACGCGCGGGATCTCCGGCGGGGTCACGAGGCTGATCGCCACGCCGGCGCGCCCGGCGCGGCCCGTGCGCCCGATGCGGTGCACGTAGCTCTCCGCGTCGGTCGGGAGGTCGTAGTTGATCACGTGGCTCACGTGCTCCACGTCGATCCCGCGCGCGGCGACGTCGGTCGCGATCACGACCCGCAGCCCGCCCGAGCGGAAGCGGCTGAGCACGCGCTCGCGCGCGGCCTGGTTGAGATCGCCGTGGAGCGCGTCCACCGGCACCCCCCGCGCCGCGAGCTCGTCGGCGGCGGCCGCGCACCCCGCGCGCGTCTTCACGAAGACGAGCGCCGCGGTGATCGGCTCGGCCGCGAGCAGCCGCGTCAGGGCGTCGGCCTTGAAGCGCTCCGGGACGAGCAAGGCGCGTTGCTCGATGTGCTCCACGGTGAGCGCCGCGCGCTCGACCTGCACCTCGATCGGATCGACGAGGTGCCGCTCCGCGACGGCCACGATCGGCGGGGGCATGCTCGCGGAGAAGAGCGCGATCTGACGCTTCGGCGGCGCGGCATCGAGCACCTTCTGCACGTCCTCGAGGAAGCCCATCCGCAGCATCTCGTCGGCCTCGTCGAGGACCAGGAGCTCGAGCGCGGAGAGGTCGAGGGTCCCGCGCTCGAGGTGATCGAGGACGCGGCCAGGGGTGCCGACCACGATCGGCACGCCCGAGGCGAGCGCCTTGAGCTGTGGACCGTACGCGGCGCCACCGTACACGGTGACCAACCGGACCGGCAGCCTCTTGCCGAAGCTGCGCAGCGCCTCGGTGACCTGGAGCGCGAGCTCGCGCGTCGGCGTGAGCACCAGCGCGCGGACGGGACCGCCGCCCGCCTTCACGCGCTCGAGGAGCGGCAGCCCGAAGGCGGCGGTCTTGCCCGAGCCGGTGCGCGCGCGCCCGATCACGTCGCGCCCCTCGAGCAGCGCGGGGATCGCGCTCGCCTGGATCGGGGTGGGCTCGTCGAAGCCGAGCGGGGCGAGGGCCTCGACGATGCGCGGGTCGAGCCCGAAGGCGGCGAACGGCTCGCCCGGCGCTGGTGGATTCGACATGAGTGGCGGCTCGGCCGACGCTCATAGGCGAACGCGCGTCGGCGCGCCACCCGTCGCGTGCTCTTCGTCGAGCGCGTGGCATAGTGAGCGCGCCCCAGCGTGAAGACACGCCGCGACACGGGCATGGAAGCGAGCATCCCCTGACCAAGCACACCGACCCCGCGAGCCGTCCCGTCCCCTCGAGCCTCGGGAGCTGTCGATGACCACCCCGAGCAAGCGCGACCGCGAGAACAAGAAGGCGCGCAAGAAGCGTGAGAAGGACGAGCGGCGCTGGGAGCGGCGCAACGACGGACCGGGCTCGGTCCCGGTCGTGCGCGCCGAGGATCTCACCGGGGAGCCGAGCCTCAGCGTCGAGGAGATCATGGCGTCGATGAGCGGCGGCGGCAGCGCCCGCCCCGCGGCGCGCGGCATCCCGACCAAGCTCTTCGTCGGCGGCCTGAGCCACGAGACCGACCACAAGAGCCTGCTGTCGGCGTTCGAGGAGCACGCGGAGATCGTCGAGGCGGTGGTGGTGACCGATCGGGACACCGGCCGCTCGCGCGGCTTCGGCTTCGTCACGCTCGCGAGCCACAAGGACGCCTCGCGCGTCGTACGCGCGCTCGACGGCAGCGACCTCGACGGCCGCCGCATCGCGGTCAACGTCGCCACCGACCGCCGCTGAGCCTTCGAGACGAGCTCACCGCAGGTCGGTGCAGCCGGACTCGAGCTCGACCTCGCCCCACGGCTGCTCGTAGCAGCCAGGGGCCGGCGGCGATCCGATCAGCGGGGACCACCCGAGGCCGAACTCGTGGTGCGCGCTCTCCGTGTAGAACCACGTGCCGTAGAGGTGCCGCCTCCGATAGGCGAAGACGTTGTACGGAGGCGTCAGCGACACGTCGACGACGCCCGGGACGTCGTCCGCGTAGCGCTCGCCGACCATCGACACGTAGTTGTCGACGAACGTGCGGCCGTCCTCCGATCCGATCGGGAGCTGGACCAGGAGCTCGCTCAGGTTCGACTGCGAGCCGGTGATGTGCGTCATCGGCGCGTCGGGTACATCGAGCAAGGTGAGTTGACGCGGCGCCTTCGGCAGGCTCAAGGCGGCGAGGGTCGCCACGCGGGCCCCGTAGCTGTGGCCGATCAAGTGCACGCGGCCCGAGCCCTCGACGAACTCCGGGGCGATCGCCTCCGAGAGCGCGGCCGCGAGCGAGCGGCCCTGCAGGTCGGTCCGCGCGTACGCGTTGCGGCCCGCGAGGGGGAAGCGGCCCGTCGCCGCATCGTCTAGCCACGAGTAGACGAGGACCACCGCGTGCGGATCGGTCTCCGTGATCGCGCGCGACATGTGCGCCATCCACGGCTCGAACGGGCGGCCCCGACGATCGAGGGCCTCCCACGCGCGGAGCCGCGGGTCGGTCCGGACGGCGCGCGCCCAGCCCGGCGCCCAGCCGTGCACGATCACGTAGGCGTGGCTCGGCGGGACGCTGCCGCGCGCGACCTCGATGAAGGAGTCGCCGTCCCAGCGCCCGAGTCGCTCGATGGGGTCGAGCCCGCTCGGCTCTGCCGTCACCGCGCGGGGCTGCGGCAGGACGCACCCCGAGGCAAGCAACCCGACGGCGAGGAGGGTGCGCATCCCTCTTCGTCACGCGAAACGCGCGCCGAGGCAAGGGGGAAATCCCCGTTCCACCGTGGGCGGGTGGCAAGGGCCCCGCCGCGCGTATGCTCCGGGCGTGAGCGACCACGTGCTGGAGGCCCTCTCGGAGGCGGTCGGACCGGCTCTGGTCCTCGACGCGGAGCTGCGGATCGTGGCGTCCACGCCGGGGACCGAGGCGGTGCTCGGGCTCGCGCCGCCCATCGGCGTGAGCGCTCCGAAGCTCCTCTGCGGGCACGGCGCGGAGCGGCCGGTCGCCGAAGCGCTGGCCGCGGGGCGCGCGGTGAGCGCCGAGATCCTGCGCCCCACCGCGTCCGGCGAGAACCGCGCGGTGCGTGTGCGCGCGACGCCCTTCGGGGCGGGGGCCGAGCGGGGCTTCCTCCTGACGCTCGCCAGAGACCCGTGGAACGGGGCCGAGCGCCCGATCGTCGACGACTTCGGCATCGTCACCCGCGATCCGAAGATGAAGCAGCTGCTCGGCGACGTGCAGAAGGTCGCGCGCTCCGAGGCGAGCGTGCTCGTCCGCGGCGAGACCGGCTCGGGCAAGGAGCTGATCGCGGCGGCCATCCACGCGGCCTCCCCGCGGGCCGGCGCGCCGTTCCGCGCCCTCAACTGCGCGGCGCTCCCCCCGAACCTCCTCGAGAGCGAGCTCTTCGGGCACGTGCGCGGCTCGTTCACCGGCGCCGTCCGCGACGCGCCCGGCCACTTCCGCCTGGCCGACGGCGGCACGCTGTTCCTCGACGAGGTCGCCGAGCTGCCTCTCGACATGCAAGCCAAGTTGCTCCGTGTGCTCCAGGAGCGGACGGTCATCCCGATCGGCGGGGGCGACCCGATCCCGGTCGACGTGCGCATCGTCTCGGCCACGCACCGGCCCTTGCGCAAGGAGGTCGAGGCGGGGCGTTTCCGCGCGGACCTCCTGTACCGCCTGCGGGTGATCCCGCTCTACCTCCCACCGCTCCGCGAGCGGCCCGACGACGTCGAGGTGCTCGCGTGGCACTTCCTCGGGAAGCACGAGGCGAGGGGGGGGCGCGCGATCCGTCGAATCGCCGAGGGCGCGCTCTCGATCCTGACGAGCTATGACTGGCCGGGGAACGTGCGCGAGCTCCAGAACGCCGTGGAGTACGCGACGGTGATGGGCGAGGGCCCGGTGCTCGGCGAGGCGGACCTCCCGCCCGACGTGCGGGGCGTCGACGCCCGCGCGCTCGACACCGTCAACGCGCCGGACCCCGCGCTCGCCGCGCGTCGCGCGGAGCTCCCGCTCGAGGCGCGCCGCCTCCTGAACGCGCTCGAGCGGGCGGGCGGGCACATGAGCCGCGCCGCCGCGTCGCTCGGGATGAGCCGCACGACGCTGTGGCGCAAGCTCAAGAAGCACGGCCTCGATCGCGAGGCGCTCGAGGGCTAGCCGCCGCACGGGTCGAGCGCGACGATCATGCGCTCGACGGTCTCTGCGCGCCGCGCCGCGCCGTCGCGGCGATGCAGCCACAGGCCCTGCTTGAGCGCGCGGATCGCGTCGGGCACGCGGCGGGCGCGCCGGAGCATGTCGCCGAGCGCCACCCACGAGGCCGCCTCCCCCGTCAACGCGGCGTGCTCGCGCAGCGCGAGCGCGGCCTTGCGGTAGTCGCCGCCCCGCGCGAAGCGGCGCGCGCGTCGCTTCAGGATCGCCTCTCTCGTGTCGTCCCGTCCCGTCATCGCCCCCCCCCTCGGGGTCAGGCTTGAGGCAAGGCGCGATCGCGGGGCAACTTTTCGACGAGCCGCGGGCTAGAGGATGAACTGCTCGCCGAGCCGGCAGATCTCCATGTTCTGGCCGCGGATGTGCGCGAGCTGCTTCTCCACCACCCCCTCGAAGACCGGCTTGATGTGGTAGAGCAGGACCGGCAGCCCGCGCTTTCCGTCGAGCTTCCCGAGATCCACGTCGAGGGTCTCCGGCGTGTGGTGGCCCGACGCCTTCGCGAGCACGTGGTGCTCGTCCGGGAACGAGACCTCCATGAGGAGCGCGCGCAGATCCTCGGTGCGCGCGAGGACCTCCCAGAAGCGATCCGTCGGCCCGGTGTCGCCGCTGTACGCGATCGCGCCGCGCGCGGACTCGACGACGAACGCGCACGTGTCGATGGTGTGGTTCACCATCACCGCGCGCACGGAGTAGCCCGTCGCGACCTCGACCTTCGTCTCGGGCGCGATGGTGACGAGCTCCACGGTCGGCCCGCGCGGCGTCGGGATCTTCGTGAAGTCCGGCCAGAGGAGGTCGTTGAAGAAGTGCTTCTCGAGGATCGCGATCGTCTGCGGGACGCCGACGACCTTGAGCGTCGGGCCGCCCTGCTGGCAGCGATTGTCGGCGAGCGTCGCGAGGTCCTTGATGTGGTCGAGGTGCGCGTGGCTCACGAGCACCGTGTCCACCGCGCGCTGCTCCTCGAGGGTGAGCATGCTCGTGATCGCGCCCGCGTCGAGGGCGATCGTCCCGTCGACGAGGAAGCTCGACGTCTTGTGCTTGGACGACTCGCCCCCGTGGCAGCCGAGGATCTTGAGCTCCATCAGGCGTCCCCGAACTTCTCCCGCATCTCGAGGAATTCGTAGAACTCCTCGAGCCGGGCGACGTCGGTGACGACGATCGCGTCGCCCTCGGGGCGCGCGATGCCGAGACGCGTGAGACGCTTCACCACGTCCTGGGTCTGCTTCTCGTCGAGGCCGATCTGCTCGGCCAGCTCGGGCACGCCGAGCGGCACGCGCACGGAGCCGTCGGCCTGGGGCTGGCCGTTGTACTGCGCCTCGCGGCTCAGTCCGAGGATCACGCGCGCCTTCGGGTCGCGGTGCATCAGCACCTCGATCAGCTCGTTGGCGGAGTCGAGCCGGCGCGCGAGCTTCTGGATCAGGCGCACCGCGATCTCCGCGTTGCTCACCACCATCTGCTCGAACGTGCGCGCGCCGAGCACGAGCACCCGCGCGCGCTCCTCGACGACCGCGGTCGCGGTGCGCGGCTTGTTGTTGAGGATCGCCATCTCGCCGAAGAACTCGCCGGGGCCGAGGATCGCGAGGGTCTTCTCCTCGTCCTTCACGGCCTTGGTGATCCGCACCGAGCCCGCTTGGAGGACGAACATCAGGTCGCCGTGCTCTCCCTCGCGGAAGAGCACCTCCCCCGGCTCACAGGTCTTTCCGAATCGTGCGAAGAGCTGATCGCTTTCGGCCATGGAGTCCCGGATCGCTCGAAGGAGATGGCCCAGCCTACTAGGCCCCACGCATGCGGTCAAAAACGCCCAAGGTCTCGGCGGTGCGCGGCGCGGCGTGGGGACGCAGCGCGAGGTGCGCGCGCAACAATCGCAAGTCCTCTTCCGTGTCCACGTCGTACCAGGGCCGCACCAGCGCGACGCGGCGGTCCGTCAGGCGCGCGTGGACGTCCGCCAGCGCGTGCCGGCTCGACCAGCGGACGCCGGGACCGAGCGCGGGCGCCTCGCCCCGCGCCCCGACGAGGTAGAAGCCACCATCGGCCGCTGGACCGAGCACGACGTCGTGACGGGCGAGCGCGTCGACCGCCTCTTCGAGGTGGGATGCGGGGAGCGTCGGGAGGTCGCTCCCCACGAGGAGCGCGATCGGCGCGCGGTCGAGCGCGTCCGCGAGCGCGTGGGTCATCCGCGCACCGAGCTCGAGGCCCTGCTGCGCGCGCGCGCCCTCGAACGCCGCGACGTCCTCGGGCGGACACCACGGCTCGGCCGCGAGCCCGGGGACCGCCGCGACCGTGGCGAGCACGTCCTCCAGGAACGCCGCTGCGAGCCGCGCCGCCGGGGCCTCGCCGAGCGCCGGGATCAACCGCGTCTTGGCGCGGCCGGGCCACGGCGCGCGGGCGAACACCACGACGGGCACCTCAGCGAAAGGCATGGCGCCCCAGGGTCCAGAGGATCTTGCGCGACGCGCCGAGGGTGCCTCGGAGCGTGCCGCTGATCTTCGAGCGGCCGATGCGCCGGTGGTACGAGACCGGCACCTCGGCGTGGGGGAGGCCGAGCTTGGCGGCGCGGACCTGCATCTCGACGGTCCAGCCCCAGTCGCGGTCGCGCATCTCGAGCCGCTCGAGCGCGTCCCACCGGATCGCGCGGAACGGGCCGAGGTCCGTGTAGCGCGCGCCGTAGAGCAGCTCGAGCGCGCCGCACGCGATGGCGTTGCCCACGCGCTGCTGGGGCGTCAGCGCGCCGCGCTCGCGTACGCCCAGCGTCCGCGAGCCGATGACGAGCACCGCGGTCCCCGCCTCGATCGGCGCCAGCAGATCGGGGAGCTCGGCGGGGCGATCGCCGTGATCCCCGTCGACGAACGCGACCACGTCGGGCGGACCCGTTCGACGGATCCTCGCGAGGGCCGCGAGGCACGCCGCGCCATAGCCGCGGCGCGGCTCGAGGACGACCTCGGCGCCGCCCTCCTTCGCGACCTCGCTCGTACGATCTCGAGATCCGTTGTCGGCGACCACCACGCGCCGCACGAGCGGGCGCGGGAGCTCGGCGAGGACGCGCGGGAGCGCCTCCTCCTCGTCGAGCGCCGGGATCACCACGTCGACGATCACAAGAGGTACGCGAGCCCGAGCGCGATGCGGAAGATCACCGAGGCCAGCCCGGCGTCGAACACCGGCCCGCCGAGCCCGCGATCGTCGGCGAAGCCGACGCCGCCGTCGGTGATCGCGAAGAGCATCGTGTCGCGCGAGATCAACCCCTCGATCCCCAGGCGCGCGAGGGCGGCGCCGATCACGCTCGGGTCGCCGGCCGCGGGGACGTGGACGAAGCCGACGTAGCCTCCGAAGCCGACGAGCAGGGTCAAGCCTTCTTGCACGTGGAAGCCGAGCAGACCGCCGAGCTCGAGGCGCGAGCTCCACCCGAAGTCGCCGCTGTAGATCGTGCCGACCTCTCCCGCGGCGGCGCCCTCGCCGAACGCGAACGCGGGCTCGAGGTACGCCGCCATGTCGAAGTCGCCCTCACCGAGGAGGTGGATCCGCATCGGGACGGTGAGCTCGCCGCCCACCGCGGGGACGAGCGCCATGACCGGCGAGCCGTAGGTCAGCCCGGCGCGGACCCCGAGGTTGAACGAGGTCGTGATCGCGTGCTCGATGAGCGCGAAGATCCCCGGCCAGCCCGCGGCGCCCGCGATCATCGTCTCGCCGACGCCGAGCGTGCGGCCGCTGAACAGCGAGGCCTCGCCCGACGTCGGCCGGGCGTGGAGGGGAGGCGGTTCGCCGTCCTGTGCCGAGGCGGGTGCGGCCACGAGCACGAGCGCGAGCGCGAGGAGGCGGGCTCTCACGGTGGGGAGCTTACCGGAACGCGCGGCCGAGCACGGTGTCCGAGGTGCATGACGCCCCTTCAGCGCGCGAAGATCCGCCGCGCCACGCAGCGCCGCGATCACGACCCGTCGGAGTCGGAGCGCGAGCTCAACATCGTCCCGCTCCTCGACATCGTCATCAACCTGATGCTGTTCCTGCTCGCCACGAGCGCGGCCACGATGGCCCTCGCCGAGACGCGCGCGGAGCTGCCCGGGACGTGCCCCGGGGACTGCCGGCGCGAGCCGGGCCTCGAGCTGAGCGTCACCGTCGCCGACGGCGCGATGGTCGTGGCGTCGCGGCACGGACGGCTCGAGGCGATCCCTCGAGGCGCGGACGGCTACGACTTCGCGGCCCTCGCCGCGCGCCTCGCCGAGGTGCACGAGGCCCATCCCGAGGAGCGCGCGGTGATCCTGAGCGCCGACCCGATGGTGCCCTACGAGGCGATCGTGGCGGCGATGGACGCGATCCACGGCTCGTTCGAGGACGTCCGGCTCTCGGCCGGGGTGCGATAGGTCAGCGCGTCTTCGCGCCGGCGAGCGCGAGGATCTTCGCGAAGTGGGCCGCGTCGACGGGCTGCACGCTGAACCGGATGCCGCGCTTGATGACCATCAGGCCGTCGAGCTCGTCCGCGTGTGACTTGAGGACGTCGAGGCCCAGGACCTCGTCGAAGGTCTCGACGTGCTCCACGTCGACGAGCTCCCAGCGCGGCTCCTCGAGCGTCGCGCTCGCGTCGTAGTAGTCGCTCTTCGGATCGAATTGCGTCGCGTCCGGATACGGCGCGGAGCAGACGCGCGCGATGCCCGCCACGCCCGGTGGATCGGCGTTCGAGTGGTAGAAGAGGACGAGATCGCCGATCGCCATCTCGTCGCGCATGGTGTTGCGCGCCTGGTAGTTGCGGACCCCGTCCCACGGCGTGCGCCCATCGCGCGCGAGGTCGTGGATCGAGTACGTCTCCGGCTCGCTCTTCACGAGCCAGTAGCGCCGGGCCCGCCGCGCCATCAGCGGGCCTCGGCGTCCTTCGGGATGCCGAACACGTCCGCGATCGTCTCCTCGTGGTACACGCTGCTCCGCAGCCCGACCACGCGCTCCACCTCGCGACCGCCCTTGAAGTAGATGACGGTCGGCGTGCCCTTCACCTTGAGCTGCGTCGCCGCTCTCGGACCGAGGTGGGTGTTCATCTCGCAGACCTTCACGCGCCCCTCGTAGGTCGCCGCGAGCGACTTGATCACGGGCTCGAGCTGCTTGCAGGGCTGGCAGTTCGGCCCCCACACGTCGAGCACGACGGGGACCTTGGAGCGCATGACCTCCTCCTGGAAGTTGGCGTCGTCGACGTGGAAGGGGTTCTTCTCGGGGGTCAGCCCGAGCAGCTTGCCGAAGAAGCCCATGCGCGGGTTCTAGCGCACCGTCAGGCGACCTGGGAGCCGCCGGTGCCGTTCCCGTTGCCGCCGTTGCGCTTGACCCCGCGAGGGGGCGTCACGACCTCGTCGATCGGGGCCTCGGTGGAGCGGTACACCGAGGGGCTCGGCCGACTGCGCCGCGGCTCCGACGCTTCGGGCGGGGGCACGGAGCTCGAGATGCGCGGCTGCGTGAGCCCCGTGCTGATCCTCGGGTCGCGGAGCAGCCAGCGCTGCGCGCCCTGTACGCTGTCGAAGGCGCGGAGCGGCGCCCGGCGCGCCAGCGCGATCATGTTCACCCGCGCGACCGCCATCTCGGTCGGGAGCACGAACGCGATCACCTCGAGGGCCCGTTCCGGCCCCGACAGCCAGCTCCACATCGCCTCGCGCACGTCCTCCGGGGGCTCGCCGATCTCTCCGCGAGCGTCGATCAGCGCCCGCCCGCGCTCGAGCCGTCGCGCGATCGCGTCGAGCCGCCCGGTGTAGCTCCTCACGTCGCTCACGCGCTTGAGCTGGCCCGTCTCGACCACGAAGAGGTAGCCGGGCCGGGCCTCGATCTCGACGTAGGCGTCCGGGAGCTCGATCACTTCGCGCGCACCCATCGCGGTCTGAAGCGTACGGGAGAACCCCGGCGGCCGGAACGTGGCCGTAACCCCCCTGATCCACTTTCTCGACCGTGCAGCCGGAAACGTCCGCTGTCAGGCCATCACCGAGGGCCGCAGCTCCTCGGGCAGCCCGCGCGCCCGACAGATCGCGGCGTAGACCTCGGCGCTGGTCCGCGGGCGGCGCTCGCCGGTCCGCCGGTCGAGGGCGAGGAGCCCGAAGGGCGTCGACCAGCCCTCGGCCCACTCGAAGTTGTCGACGAGCGACCAGACGAAGTAGCCGCGGACGTCGAGCCCGCTGCGGATCGCGTGCGCGAGCGCCTCGACGTGATCGATGAGGAAGGCGGGGCGGCGCTCGTCGGCGGGATCGAACATCCCGTTCTCCGTGACGTAGAGCGGCACCCCGAGCGCGGCGAGGCGCTCGAGCTGATGGACCATCCCGGCGGGCGAGGGCTGGCCCCAGTCGTTGTGCTCGCTGCGCACCGTCGGGACCTGCACGTGCCGGCCGAACGCGGCGTCGGTGGCGCGCGGATCGAAGCGCACGTCGTAGCGCCCGTAGAAGTTGAGCCCGACCCAGTCGAGGCGGCCGGCGAGCTCCGGCGCCGCACGGCGCGTCCACGCGAGCGGGAACCGGAGCTCTCCGTCGCGCAGCGCGTGCACCATCGCGCCGCTGAACGCCCAGTCCTGGAGCCCCGCGGCGAGGCGATCGAGGCGGCGCGCGGGATCCGCGGGGACGAACCACGGGAGGTTGAGCACGAGCCCGACCTTCGCGTGCGGCAGGACGCGGTGGACCGCCGCGTAGCCGCGGGCGTGGGCCTCGAGCATCCGGCGCATCGCGACGAACGCGGACGGGAGGTGCTTCTTGCCGGGCGGCCAGCGATCGCCCGCGTAGCCCATGTACGCGAGCACGCTCGGCTCGTTGAGGGTGGCCCAGAGATCGACGCGCTCGCCGAGCTCGCGCGCGGCGCGATCCGCGAAGCCCTCGAAGAGCGCGGGCAGGTGCGGGTGCGTCCAGCCCCCGAGCTTGGCGGCCCACCCCGGCAGCGTGAAGTGGTTGAGCGTCAGCATCACGCAGAGCCCCTGCGCCCGCGCGAAGTCGAGGATGCGGCGATAGCGCTCGAACGCCGCGGGGTCGAAGCGACCTGGCTCCGGCTCGAGGCGGCTCCACTCGAGGCTCATGCGGTGGGCGTTCTGGCCGAGCGCCGCCGCGCGCGCGAGGTCCTCCTCCGCGCGGCCGGCCCACCAGCCCGCCGCGTCGCCCGACGTCTCGCCGTCCGCGATCGCCCCGGGCCGCTGCTCCCACGCCCACCAGTCGTTGTGTCGGTTGCCGCCCTCGACCTGGTGCGACGAGGTGGCGGTGCCGAAGAGGAAGTCGTCGGGGAACGCGCTCACGCCGCGAGCCTAGCCCACTCCGCGAATTGTGCGCGGGCGAGCCATGAGGCAGATTGTGGTCACGGTCCGCATGCTCCGCCGCGCCATCGTCGCTCTGGCCGCCCTGGGGGTTCCGTCGCTCGCGACGGCGCAGGGCACGACGCCCGACGAGACGCCGAGCCTGACCTGGGTCCTCGACCGCGCGGAGGCCCTCGACGCGCAGACCGACTACGCGCCAGCGGCCGATCTGTACGAGGTCTACGCGGAGGCCTGCCTCGACACCCCGACCGCCGCGATCGAGCCCGGCTCGGCGTGCGGCCGCACGGACGAGGCGCTGATGCGCGCCTTCGAGCTGCGGCGCGCGCTCGGAGACGCGCCCGCGGCTTCGGTGGACGCGGCGCGCTTCCGCGCGCACTTCTTCTACGCGCAGCCGCGGCGCGCGCTGCAGGTCGGCTACCAGGTCGCGCGCATGCACCTCGAGGCGGGCCGGAGGGACGAAGCGCTCGCGGAGCTCGACGAGCTCGATCGGAGCTACCCGCACGCGCCCGCGCGGCAGGCCATCGTCTCCGACGGGCTGCGCGCGGTGATCGCGGGGGAGCGCGGCGATCGCGCGCTCGCGGCCCGGCTCTGGCGGCGCGTCGAGCGGCGGTGGGACGAGGAGCGCGCCGCGATCGAGGCCGACGGTCCGGTCCCGATCGAGTGGGTGCGCGCGGCGGTCGCCGAGGGTCGGCTCGTGCGCGCGCAGCCGCTCGTCGAGCGCTACTTCGCGTCGCGGGCGCCGGTCCTGCGCGGCGTGCGGTCCGACGCGACGTGGTGGAGCCGGGTCTCGAGCTGGCTCCAGCGCAGCCGACGGCGACTCGTGCTCGCGCGCCTCGCGCTCGAGCGCGTGTACGAGCTCGGCTCGCCGCGGCACAGCGTGATGTCCGCGGCGCACATCGGAGAGATGTACGGCCACCAAGCAGACGTGCACGACTCGTTGTCGGTGCCCGATCAGGAGTACCTCCTCGCGCTGGCCCGCGAGGGCGAGCACCGTCCTGGCTACGAGGAGGCGCGCGCGCACTTCGAGACCTGCGTCGCGTGGGCGTCCAACCACGGCGTCGTGCCCCTGTGGGCCGATCGGTGCGAGCGCGGCCTGCATGCGCTCGACCCCGAGACCTTCCCGCTGTCGGCCGAGCTGCACGGGCACGCCGGCTATCACCCGCTCACGCCGGCGCTGCCCCGCGGCGTCGAGGACTGATCGTCGCGCGTGGCGGTCTCTCTCCGCGAGGTCCTCTCGTTCGGGCGCTACGAGCCCCTCTTCCGCATCGCGTCGGGGGGGATGGCGGAGGTGTACGCGGCGCAGATCCAGGGCGAAGCCGGCTTCCAGAAGCTCGTCGCGGTCAAGCGCATGCACCCGCACCTCGCGCACGACCAGAGCTTCGTCGACATGTTCCTCAACGAGGCCCGGCTCGCCGCGCACATCACGAGCCCGCACGTCGTGCAGACGATGGACCTCGGCCGCGGCAGCGACGGATCGCTCTACATCGTGATGGAGCTCGTCGTCGGAGTCTCCCTCGCGTCGCTCGAGGTCTCGACCGGCGCGGCGCTCCCGGCGCCGAGCGCGCTCGAGCTGATCGCGCAGGCCGCGCAGGGCCTGGACGACGCGCACGACGCGGTCACCCCGGCGGGCGAGGACCTCGGGCTGATCCACCGCGACGTGTCGCCGCACAACATCCTCGTCGGCGTCGACGGCCGCGCGAAGGTCACCGACTTCGGGATCGCGCGCGCGGTCCACGCGCCGCGCACCGAGACGAACGCGAAGGAGCTCAAGGGCAAGTTCGCGTACATGTCGCCAGAGCAGACGCGCCTGCACCCCCTGGATCGCCGTTCGGATGTGTTCAGCCTCGGGATCGTGCTGTGGGAGGCCCTCGTCGGGCGGCGCCTGTTCGCGATGCGCGATCCGGCGGACTGCATCCGCAACGTCCGCAAGCGGGTCGTCCCGCCGCCGCACGAGCTCGATCCTCGGATCCCTCCGGCGATCTCGAAGGTCGTGCTCACCGCGCTCGAGCGGATGCCGTCCGCGCGATACCAGACGGGCGCCGACTTCGCCGAGGCGCTGCGGCGCGTGGGGCGCGACGAGCTCGGCCGACTCCCGGATCGCAAGGCGATCGCCGCGTTCGTGCGCGCGGCCGGCGGCGAGGAGCTCGCGCGGCTCCAGCGGCTCATTCGGCTCGGCAGCGAGGGCGCGACGCCCGACGCGATGGAGGCCGAGCGCCCGGGCTCGACGATGGTGCTCGCGTCGGACGCGTCGGGCGTGGCGCGCGTGCGCACCCGCACCGACGAGATGGACCCCGCGTCGCTGCCGAAGATCGCGACGGTGATCCTGCCCGACGACGACGAGGAGCTCGCGCGCACCACCGCGACCGAGGCCGATCTCGACGAGGACGACCTCGAGTTCCTCTCGCTCGCGGAGCACCAGACGCCGCTCGTCGAGCCCCCGGCGTCGGAGCTCGAGCCGGAGGAGGACGACGAGGTCGAGGTCCACCCGACCCGGCGCTTCGCGAAGCCGCCCGAGCCGGTGGCGCCCCCGCGGCTCGTGCCTCGCGCGGCGGTCG